>NZ_JBLROA010000013.1:0-129145 GCF_047921505.1 Micromonospora sp. SL1-18
CGCTCGCCGTCGTAGACGCGGGGCACCCGGACCCCGCCGAACCGGGTCACGATCTCGTAGTTGATCGTGCCGGCCGCCTCGGCCCAGTCGTCGGCGGTGGGCTCGCCGTCCGCGCCGCTGCCGAAGAGCGTCGCCACGTCGCCGGCCGCCACCTCGTCGTCGCCGCAGTCCAGCACGAACTGGTCCATGCAGACCCGGCCGGAGATGGTCCGCCGCTTGCCACCGAGCTGCACCGGGCCGGTGCTGGAGGCGTGCCGGGGCACCCCGTCGGCGTACCCGAGCGGGACCACGGCCAGGTTGGCCTCCCGCTCGGTGAGGTAGGTGTGGCCGTACGACACGCCGCTGCCGGCCGGGACCCGCTTGGTCAGCATCACCCGGGCCCGGGCGGTCATCGCCGGGCGCAGGCCGAACCGCTCGCCGGCCACCGGGGAGAGGCCGTAGATGGCCAGGCCGGGGCGGACCAGGTCGAAGTGGGCGTCCCGGCGGGTCAGCGTGGCCGCCGAGTTGGCCAGGTGCCGGTAGCGGGGGCGCAGCCCCGCCTTCTCGGCCATGGCCAGCCCCTCCTCGAAGACGGCGAGCTGGCGGTCGATGGTGGGGTGGCCGGGCGAGTCCGCGTACGCGAAGTGGCTCCACACCCCGACCACCTCGACCAGGCCGTCGGCCTGGGCCTTCGCCGCGGCCTCGAGCAGGGCGGGCCAGTCGGCGACGGTCGCTCCACCGCGCGACAGGCCGGTGTCGATCTTCAGGTGCACCCGGGCCGGCCGGTCCGCCCGGAGGCCCGCCTCGACCAGCTCGTCCAGCTGGGTGAGGCTCGCGCAGCCCAGGTCGATGCCGACGGCGACGCCGTCGTGCAGCGGCAGCCCCGGGGCCAGCAGCCAGGCCAGCACGGGCGCGGTGATCCCCTCCCGGCGCAGGGTGAGCGCCTCGTCGAGGGTGCAGACCCCGAGCCAGTCCGCGCCGGCGTCGAGCGCGGCGCGGGCGGCCGGGGCCATGCCGTGGCCGTAGCCGTCGGCCTTCACCACTGCCATCAGCTCGGCGCTGGTGCCCGCCTTGAGCTGGGCCACATTCTCCCGGATCGCGTCCAGGTCGACGCGCACCTCCGACTGCCACATGCCCCCAGCCTACTTCCGCCGCTGATCGCGGCGGCCGTGAGTCGCCCGGTCCGACCCGCCGGTCGGGCCGGGGTACGCGGGGCAGCCGGCCGGCGCGGTCAGCCCAGGCGGGCGATCACCGGGCGAAGCGCGGTCGCCACGTCGGGCGCGGTCACCGGACCGCCCCGGGCTGCCTCCCGGCCGGCCAGCCCGTGCAGGTACGCCGCCGCGGCGGCCGCCCGCTCGGCCGGCATCCCGGCGGCGAGCAGCGAGCCCAGCAGGCCGGCCAGCACGTCGCCGGTGCCCCCGGTAGCCAGCACCGAAGTGCCCGTCGAGTTGACGTACGCCCGGCCGTCGGGGGTGCCGATGATCGTGCGGTCGCCCTTGAGCAGCACCACCGCGTTCATCCAGGCGGCCAGCCGCAGGGCGGCCCCCACCCGGTCCGAGCCCGGGGTCTCCCCGCACAGCCGGGCGTACTCCCGGTCGTGCGGGGTCACCACGATCGGCGCGTCCCGCTTGCGCAACAGGTCCGCCATCGCGCCGTCGACCAGCAGGGTGAGCGCGTCCGCGTCGAGCACCGCCGGCACCGGCGCGCTGAGCACGGTGCGTAGCTCGGTCGCGGCCTCCTCGCCGGTGCCCAGCCCGGAGCCGCAGACCCAGGCCTGCACCCGGCCGGCGTCGGCGACCCGGCCGGTGGCGATCACCGACGGGTGCTGGTGCAGCACCTCGGCACGGGCACCGCCCGCGTAGCGGACCATGCCGGTGGGCCCGGCCAGCGCGCCGCCGATCGAGAGCACGGCGGCGCCGGGGTACGTGGCCGAGCCGGTCGCCACTCCGACCACGCCCCGGCGGTACTTCTCCGATGAGGGGCCCAGCCGCGGCCACCAGTCGGCGACGTCCGACCACTCGGTGACCCGCAACGCCGGGGTGCCGCGCAGCCACGGCTCCAGCCCGATGTCGACCAGCTCGACGTGCCCGGCGAGCGTGGCGGCCGGCCCGACCACCAGGGCCGGCTTCAGCGCGCCGAAGGCGACCGTCACGTCGGCGCGTACCGCGCAGGGGCGGCCGGCGGCGGAGAGTGGCACGTGCCCGGTGTCCACCGCGACACCGCTCGGCACGTCCACCGCCACCACGGTGGCCCGGGTGCCGTCCCGCCCGCAGCGCTCCGCCAGGCTCGCGGCGAGCTGCTCGGCCGTCTCCCGCAGCCCCCCGGTGCCACCGATCCCGACAATGCCGTCGAGCACCAGGTCCACAAGGGCCGGGGGCCGGTCGACGAGGCGTCCGCCGGCGGCCCGCAGCGCGGCCAACCCTTCGGCGTGCGCCCGGCCGGGGGTGAGCAGCAGGGCGGACACCGCCGCACCCCGCCGGGCGAGCTGTGTGCCCGCGTACAGGGTGTCGCCGCCGTTGTCGCCGGAGCCGACCAGCAGCAGCACCCGGGCGCCGTAGACGCCGCCCCGATCGGCGAGCAGCAGCGCGCAGCGGCGGGCCAGGCCGGCGGCGGCGCGCTGCATCAGCGTCCCCGGCGGGAGGGTGGCCATCAGGCCGGCCTCCGCCGCGCGTACGTCCGCGACCCGCCACACCGGTCTCATGCCACCCCGTCCTGTCCGTACGTCCCGGGCGGACCGGCCGGCCCGCCCGGTCGGCTCACCGTTCCGCGACCACCATCGCCGACGCGATACCGCCGTCGTGCGACAACGACACATGCCAGCGGTTGATCCCTCGTTCGGCCGCCGCGGCGGCCACCGTGCCGGAAACGGTCAGCCAGGGCCGGCCGTCCGGATCCGGCACGATCTCGCAGTCGTGCCAGCTCAACCCCGCCGGCGCGCCGAGCGCCTTGGCCACCGCCTCCTTCGCCGCGAAGCGGGCGGCCAGGGACTCGGGCGAGCGCGGGTTGCCGGAGCGGGTGTACCGCTCGGCCTCGCTGAAGAGGCGGTCGGCGAGCAGCGGCGTCCGCGCCAGGGCCCGGGCGAACCGGTCCACCAGCACGACGTCGATGCCGACAGCCACGATCACGAAGCTCACCCTACCGGCGGTCGCCGCCGCAGATTAGCCACCGGTTGCGCGGTGGGCAACGCCTGTGGACAACCCGCTGGTACGCCCCCCGCCGGTTGTCCACAGGGCGGGCGCGGGCGGCCATCCGGCACCTAGCGTCCCCGTTGCCCGATCCGCCCACCGTTGGCGAGGGTGTGTCCGTTCCGCCGCCGGCGTCCTCCGTCGGCGGCCTGTGCCGCGGGGAGGCACCGATGACCGAGGAGCCGTACGCCGTCGAGCCGGAGCTGCTGCGCGGGGTCGCCCGGGAGCTGGGCGACGACGCGTACCTGGTGGCGCAGTCGCTGGCCGGCCCGCCCGGGCTGGTGCCGCCGGCCGACGGCTGGCGGGTCGGGGTGGCGCTGGCCGAGCTGGAGGCGGCGACGCACCGCTGGTGCGGGACGCTCGCCGCCCGGCTGGCGGCCACCGCCGAGGCGGTCCGGGCGGCCGCCGACGGCTACGAGGCGGTGGACGACCGGGCCGCCCGACGGCTGGCCGGGATACCCCGGTGAGCGGCGCCGGGGCATCGACGTCCACGCCGGCCGGCTACGCCCAGCTCTGGCGGGCGGACCCGGGCGCCTGGGCCACCGCCGGATCGGCCTGGCGCGGGCTCACCGACCCGGTCCGGCGACGGGCTGACGGGCTGGACGCCCGGATCGCCGCCCTGGGTACCGGCTGGTCCGGTGGGGCCGCCAGCGCGGCGCGCGGGCGGGTCGGCGGGCTGCGCGGAGCGCTGACCGACGTGCTGCCCGCGCTGATCGAGGTCGACCAGGTGCTCGCCGAGTTCGCCGCCCGGCTGGCTGCGGCGAAGGCCCGGCTCGCGGCCGCGGTGGCGCACGCCGACGCGGGCGGCCTGCTGGTGGACCGGGCGGGGGCGGTCCGGCCCGATCCGGCCCGCCCCCGCCCCGTTGACCGGCTCAGGCCGGCGCTGACCGAGGTGGCGGCCGAGGTACGCGGCGCGCTGGCGCTGGCTGGTGCGGCGGACCGGGAGGCCGCCGCCCGGCTCGGTGAGTTGACGACGGCGGCGGTCACCGGCTGGGTCAACGTCCCGCCCGCCTGGCGGCCGTCGCCCGGAGCCGGCCCGGCCGAGGTCAGCCGCTGGTGGGCCGGGCTCACCCCGGCCGAGCGCCGCTGGCTGGTCGGGCAGGAGCCGGCCCTTGTCGGTCGACTCGACGGGGTGCCGGTGGCCGCCCGGGACCAGGCCAACCGGCTGCTGCTGGCCGGGCGACGCGAGGAGCTGGCGGCCCGACGCCGACGGTTGCTGGCGCCGCTGCCGCCGGGCCTGGCCGAGCTGGCCCGGGTGGCCCGGCTCGCCCGGGTCGAGGCGGCCCTGCGCGGCCTCGACACGCTGGGCCGGCGGCTGGCCGCGACGGGAGCGCCCCGGGCGTACCTGCTCGGGCTGGATCCCGCCGGGGACGGGCGCGCGGTGGTGGCGTTGGGTAACCCGGACCGGGCCGGCGCGGTGCTGACGTACGTCCCGGGAATGACCGCGGACCTCGCCGACGCCCCAGGCGAGCTGGGCCGGGCCGCCCGGGTGCTGGACCGGTGCGCGGCGCTCGGACCGGGCGAGGAGACGGCGGCGGTGCTCTGGCTGGACTACGACGCGCCGGACTTCCTGCCCGAGGCGGCCCGCTCCCGGCAGGCTGAGGACGCCGGGCCGGCACTTCACCGGTTCCAGGAGGGGCTCCGTGCCTCGCACGACGTCCCGCCGGCCCGGCAGACGGTGCTCGGCCACAGCTACGGCTCGGTGGTGGTCGGCATCGCGGCCCGCGACCACGGGCTGAGCGCCGACGCGCTGGTCTTCGTCGGCTCTCCCGGGGTCGGCGTCGAGCACGCCGGCGAGCTGCACATGCTGCCCGGCCAGGTCTGGGCCAGCACCGCGCCGGACGACGTGATCCGGCTGGCCCGGCCGCCCGAGGAGCTGGCCCGCCGGGCGGTGCTGGCCGCGACGCCACTCGGTCCGGCGGCGGCCGCGCTCGACGGCCACGAGCTGTGGTTCGGGCACGACCCGAGCGACCCGGGCTTCGGCGGCCGGCGCTTTCCCAGCGGCCGGTACGGCCACACCGGCTACTGGGAACAAGGCAACCCGGCGCTGGACGGCATGGCCCGGATCGTGCTGGGCCGATGAGCGCGCCGCCGGGCCGGACACGTCGCGGCCCCGCCACCGCGAGGCGAAGCGGCCGCGAACCAGATCGACTACTCGACGGTGACCGACTTGGCCAGGTTGCGCGGCTGGTCGACGTCGTGTCCGCGGGCGGCGGCGATCTCGGCGGCCAGCACCTGGAGCGGCACCGTGGTCACCAGCGGCGCCAGCAGCGTGGGCACCCGCGGCACGTAGATCAGGTGGTCCGCGTACCGCACGACGGCCTCGTCGCCCTCCTCCGCGATCACGATGGTGCGGGCGCCTCGGGCCCGCACCTCCTGGATGTTGGAGACGACCTTGTCGTGCAGCATGCTCCGGCCGATCGGCGACGGCACGATGCAGATCACCGGGGTGCCGGTGTCGATGAGCGAGATCGGTCCGTGCTTCAGCTCGCCGGCGGCGAAGCCCTCGGCGTGCATGTACGCCAGTTCCTTGAGCTTCAGCGCGCCCTCCAGCGCCACCGGGTAGCCGACGTGCCGGCCGATGAAGAGCACGGTGGGCTCGGACTTCAGCTCGCGGGCGAGCTCCCGGACCGGCTCGATCCGGTCGAGCAGCTCGCGCAGCCTGCCCGGCACCTCCTGGAGCTGGGCCACGACCGCGCCCACCTCGTCGGCGAACTTGATCCCGCGTACCTGAGCCAGGTGCAGGCCGATCAGATAGCACGCCACGAGCTGGGTGAGGAACGCCTTGGTCGAGGCGACCGCGATCTCCGGGCCGCCGTGCGTGTAGAGGACAGCGTCGGACTCGCGCGGGATGGTGGAGCCGTTGGTGTTGCAGATGGCCAGCACGCGGGCCTTCTGCTCCTTGGCGTGGCGCAGGGCCATCAGGGTGTCCATGGTCTCGCCGGACTGCGAGATCACCACGATCAGGGTGGAGCGGTCCAGCACCGGGTCGCGGTAGCGGAACTCGCTGGCCAGCTCGACCTCGCAGGGGATCCGGGTCCAGTGCTCGATCGCGTACTTGGCGACCATCCCGGCGTGGTAGGAGGTGCCGCAGGCGATGATGAAGATCTTGTCGACGTCGCGCAGGTCCTGCTCGCTGAGGCGGACCTCGTCGAGGGCGATCTCACCGGTCTCGGTGAGCCGGCCGAGCAGGGTGTCGGCGATCGCCTGCGGCTGCTCCTCGATCTCCTTGAGCATGAAGTAGTCGTAGCCGCCCTTCTCGGCAGCCGACGAGTCCCAGTCGATGTGGAAGTCCTTGCCGGTGGCGGGCTGGCCGGCGAAGTCGGTGATCTCGATGTCGTCCGGCGTGATCAGGACGATCTGGTCCTGGCCCAGCTCGACCGCGTCGCGGGTGTGCTCGATGAACGCGGCCACGTCGCTGGCCAGGTAGTTCTCCCCGTCGCCGCGGCCGACCACGAGGGGCGAGTTGCGCCGGGCGCCGACCACCGCGCCGGGGATGCCGGCGTCGACGGCGAGCAGGGTGAAGGCGCCCTCCAGCCGCTGGCAGACCAGCCGCATCGCGGAGGCGAGCAGCTGCGGGCTGTCGACCTCGCCGGCCGCGCGCAGGCCGGCCAGGGCGCGGGCGAGCAGGTGCGCGGCGCACTCCGTGTCGGTGTCGCTGGCGAACTCGACGCCGTCGTCCTCCAGCTCGGCGCGGAGCTTGGCGAAGTTCTCGATGATGCCGTTGTGGATCACCGCGACCCGGCCGTCGGGGGCCCGGTGCGGGTGGGCGTTGCGGTCGGTCGGCCCGCCGTGGGTGGCCCACCGGGTGTGGCCGATGCCGGTGGTGCCGTCGCCGATGCCGATCGGGCTGGCGGCACAGGCCTCCGGGTCGCGGGCGGCCCGCTCGGCGAGGACCTTCTCCAGGTTGGCCAGCTTGCCGGCCTTCTTCTCGATCAGCAGCTCGTCGTCGCAGACGACGGCCACGCCGGCCGAGTCGTAGCCCCGGTACTCCAGCCGCCGCAGTCCGTCGAGCACGATGCCGAGCGCCGGGCGCGCGCCGGCGTAACCCACGATTCCACACATGGCCGCAGCCTAACCCAGTTTCGCTCATGGCGTGTGCGCGGAAGCCGGGTAAACGATCACTGAATTTGAGCGGACGGATGGACGAAGGGAGTGGATCGGACAAACCGCCAGGGGTGACCTCCGGGTGCGCGAAGCGCGGGGCGCGGGACGAGCCACGGTCCCTTACATTGAGGGCCCTGGCCACGTCGGCCGCCCGACCCCAGACGTGCCCACCCTCCCGCGGTCGTGTCCGCCCGACCCCCTGCGAGCTGAGCTGATGTCCGACCCAACGCCCATCCCCGATCCTTCCGCCAGCGAGGGCCCGACCGACCCCACCGCGCCGCCGGCCGTCCCGGCAGCCATGCCGTGGACGCCGCCGGACCCGCTGGCCGCCCCGGCGCCCTGGGCGCCGCCGACGCCCTGGTCGCGCGCCGACGTGCCGACCGCCACCGTAGGGACCGGCGCCATCGGAGAGCCCGGCAGCACCAGCGGCACCGCCGGAGGGCCGGGCACGCCCACCCCGGCCGGGCACCCCTTCCCGTCCGGACCACCGGGACCGTTCGGCGGGCCGTACCCGGCACCGCCGGCGCCGCCGGCGCCGGGCGGCGCTCCCCCGCCACCCGGGCATCCCTGGCCCGGGCACCCCGCGCCGGCCTGGCCGCCGACCGGTTACCCGCCGCCGTACGCGTACCCCGGGTCGACGCCGCCCCGAAGGAACAACGGCTGGGTTCCGGCGGTCGTGGTGAGCGTGGTCGCCGTCCTGGTGCTCGCCTTCTGCGGCTGCGTCGGCCTGGGCCTGCTCGGCAGCTTCAACGACGAGCAGGTGGAGTCCGGCGAGCCGTACGACCCCGGCTACGGCGTGCCCGACGAGGAAGGCATCACCGCGGCACCGCTCCGCGACCCGGCCACCGCACCGTCGGGCGGGCCCGGCGAGCTGACGGTCGTCTACGAGGTGACCGGCACCGGCGCCGTGGACCTCCAGTTCTACGACGCCAACGGCGACTTCTTCCAGATCGATGGGGTGCGAACGCCGTGGCGGATGGCGTTCACCGCCAACGACCGCGAGCGGGTGCAGCTCATCGCGTCGGCCGTCGGCCCGGGCGACGCGACCTGCCGGATCACCATCAACGGGAAGGTCGTCTCCGAGAACTCGGGCAAGTGGGGGATGGCCTGCTTCGGCTGGTGACATCGGCCGGGACCGGGTGGTCTTGCGGCTTCCGCGCCGGGCCGTAGGCTGGCCCGCGTGACGACGACCGATCCGCTGGTGGCCCGGATGCGGCCGTTCGGCACCACCATCTTCGCCGAGATGTCCGCCCTCGCCGTCCGCACCGGCGCGGTCAACCTCGGGCAGGGCTTCCCCGACACCGACGGCCCGCCGGAGATGCTCGCCGCGGCCGCCGAGGCGCTGCGCTCCGGGCACAACCAGTACCCGCCGGGGCCGGGCCTCCCGGCGCTGCGCGCGGCCGTCGCGGCCCACCAGCGCCGCTTCTGGAACCTCGAGTACGACCCGGACGGCGAGATCGTGGTGACCGCCGGTGCCACCGAGGCGATCGCCGCCAGCATCCTCGCGCTGTGCGAGCCGGGCGACGAGGTGGTCTGCTTCGAGCCGTACTACGACTCGTACGCCGCCTCGATCGCGCTGGCCGGTGCGGTCCGCCGGCCGGTCACGCTGCGTCCAACCGCCGACGGCCGGTACGCCTTCGACCCGGCCGAGCTGCGGGCCGCGTTCGGGCCGCGTACCCGGCTGGTGCTGTTGAACTCGCCGCACAACCCGACCGGCAAGGTCTTCACCGCCGACGAACTGACCCTGGTCGCACAGCTGTGCCGGGAACACGACGCGTACGCGGTCACCGACGAGGTGTACGAGCACCTGGTCTTCACCGACGCGGCCGCACCGCACCTGCCGCTGGCGACGCTCCCCGGCATGCGGGAGCGGACGTTGCGGATCTCCTCGGCCGGCAAGACCTTCTCCTGTACGGGCTGGAAGGTCGGCTGGGTGAGCGGGCCGGCGTCGCTGGTCGCCGCGGTGCTGCGGGTGAAGCAGTTCCTCACCTTCGTCAACGCCGGGCCGCTGCAACCGGCCGTCGCGGTGGCGCTCGCCCTGCCGGACGCGTACTTCGCCGACTTCGCCGACGGCATGCAGCGGCGGCGGGACCAGTTGGTCGCCGGGCTCGTCGACGCCGGGTTCGACGTGCTCGCCCCGGAGGGCACGTACTTCGTCACGGCCGACGTCACCCCGCTCGGCGGCCGGGACGGGGTGGAGTTCTGCCGGTCGCTGCCGGAGCGCTGCGGCGTGGTGGCGGTGCCGACCCAGGTCTTCTACGACCACGCGGAGGCGGGGCGGCGGCTGGTCCGGTTCGCCTTCTGCAAGCGGCCCGAGGTGCTGACCGAGGCGGTGTCCCGGCTGCGCCGGCTGAAGGGGGAACGATGACCGACGCGTACGCTGCCCGGCTCCGCCGGGTCACCGCGCAGCGCGGCTGCGACACCGTGCTCTCCGGCGTGCGGCCGGCGTTGGTGGCCGAGCAGCTGGCGATGATCCGGGCCACCGCGGCCGACGACCTGCTGCCCGACTTCTACGGCGAGGGCGGCGCGGTCGAGGAGCTGGAACGCCGGGTCGGCGAGCTGCTCGGCGTCGAGGCCGTCGCCTTCTTCCCCACCGGCACCATGGCCCAGCAGGTCGCCATGCGGTACGGCGCCGAGCTGACCGGCCGGGACGGGGTCGGCCTGCACCCGCTCAGCCACCCGCTGCTGCACGAACGGGACGCGTACGCCGTGCTCGGCGGGCTGCGGGCGGTGCTGACCACGAGCGCGCCGCGCAACCCGACGGCCGACGAGATCGGCGCGCTCGACGAGCCGATCGGCACGTTGCTGCTGGAACTGCCGCTGCGGGACGCAGGCTTCGTGCTGCCGACGTGGGACGAGCTGGTGGCGGCGGTCGGCGCGGCCCGGCAGCAGGGTGCCCGGGTACACCTGGACGGCGCCCGGCTCTGGGAGTCGACCGTCCACCTCGGGCACCCGGCGGCCGAGATCGCCGCCCTGGCCGACAGCACGTACGTCTCGTTCTACAAGTCCCTCGGCGGCCTCTCCGGGGCGGCGCTGGCCGGCTCCGCCGAGCTGGTGCGGTACGCCCGCGTCTGGCGGCACCGCTACGGCGGGAACCTGTTCCAGCAGTGGCCCGCCGCGCTCGCGGCGCTCGCCGGCCTGGCGCACGAGCTGCCCCGGCTGCCCGGCTACGTGGCGCACGCGAAGGTGGTGGCCGCGGCCCTGGCCACCCTGCCCGGCGCGCGGGTGCACCCGGCACCGCCGCACACCCACCAGTTCCGGCTCTGGCTGCCGCATCCGGCGGAGGCGCTCAACGCCGCCAACCTGGCCCTCGCCGAGGAGGAGAAGGCATGGTTCGTCGGCGGCTGGCGCGACACCGAGGTGCCCGGGATCGCGCTGGCCGAGGTGACGGTCGACGGCCCGGCGCTGGAACTGGACGCCGACCAGGTCACCGAACTGGCCGACCGCTTCCTGCGCCGGCTGTCGCAGCGCTGAGCGGCCGCACGCCACCAGACACGTCACGGCCGCGGCTACCGCATCGACGGTTCAGCCGGCCGGGCTGGCGGTCCGTACCTGCGCGGCGATCCGCTCGGCGACGGAACGGGCGGTGGCCTCGGTGGCCGCCTCGACCATGACCCGGACCAGTGGCTCGGTGCCGGAGGGACGCAGCAGCACCCGGCCCGTCTCGCCCAGCTCGGCCTCGGCCCGCTCCACCTCGGCGCGGACGGCCGGCGCGGCGGAGCCCACGGTCCGGTCGCCCACCGGCACGTTGATCAGCACCTGGGGCAGCTTGGTGACCACGCCGGCCAGCTCGGCGAGCGACTTGCCGGTGGCCGCCATCCGGGACATCAGGTGCAGCCCGGTGAGCACGCCGTCGCCGGTGGTCGCGTACGCCGGCATGACGATGTGCCCGCTCTGCTCGCCGCCGAGGGCGAGGCCGGAGGCGCGCAACTCCTCCAGCACGTACCGGTCGCCGACCTTGGTCTCGACCAGCCGGATGCCCTGCGCGGACATGGCCAGGCGCAGGCCGAGGTTGCTCATCACGGTGGCGACCAGGGTGTCCTGAGTCAGCTCGCCGGCCTCGCGCATGCCCAGGGCGAGAATCGCCATCACCTGGTCGCCGTCGACCTCGTCGCCGTCGGCGGTCACCGCGACGCAGCGGTCGGCGTCCCCGTCGTGGGCGATGCCCAGGTGCGCGCCGTGCGCCACCACGGCGGCCCGCAGCGCGTCGAGGTGGTTGGAGCCGCAGTCGTCGTTGATGTTGAGCCCGTCCGGCTCGGCGCAGATCGCGATCACCTCGGCGCCGGCCTCCTGGTACGCCGCCGGGGCGACCTCGGCGGCCGCGCCGTTGGCGCAGTCGACCACCACCTTGACCCCGTCCAGCCGGTGCGGCACGGTGCCGACCAGGTGCTGGACGTAGTGGTCGGCGCCGTCGAGCAGGTCGTGCACCCGGCCCACGCCGGCACCGATCGGGCGCTCCCAGGCGGTCGTGGCGTTCGCCTCGACGGCCGCCTCGATCCGCATCTCGATCTCGTCGGGCAGCTTGTGCCCGCCGGCGGCGAAAAGCTTGATCCCGTTGTCCGGCATCGGGTTGTGCGAGGCGGAGAGCATCACCCCCAGGTCGGCCTTGGCCTCGGCGGTGAGGAACGCCACCGCCGGGGTGGGCAGCACCCCGACACGCACCACGTTGGCGCCGGCGCTGGTGAGTCCGGCGACCACGGCGGCCTCCAGCATCTCGCCGCTGGCCCGGGTGTCCCGGCCGACCACGGCGAGCGGCGGATGGCTCCGGTCCGTCTCCGCGAGCGTATGGGCGGCGGCGACCGCCACCGCGAGCGCCAACTCCGGGGTGAGATCCGCGTTCGCGCGCCCGCGTACGCCGTCCGTGCCGAACAACCGGCCCATAACCCGCCAACCTCCGATGGGACTGCCACTGGGAGAAGCGGAACGGCCGGGCCCACCTCCCCGGTGGGGAGGCGGACCCGGCCGTCCGTCAGAAGTACAAGGTGCCGCTGATGATCAGCGCTTCGAGTACTGGGGAGCCTTACGAGCCTTCTTGAGGCCGTACTTCTTGCTCTCCTTGACCCGGGCGTCACGGGTCAGGAAGCCGGCCTTCTTCAGGGCCGGGCGGTCGTCCGGCTCGTTCACGATCAGCGCCCGGGCGATGGCGAGGCGCAGCGCGCCCGCCTGACCGGTGGTGCCGCCGCCACGGAGGTTGGCGATCACGTCGAACGCCTCGGCCTTCTCAGCGGTCACCAGCGGGTCCTTGATGAGCTGCTGGTGCACCTTGCTCGGGAAGTAGGCCTCGAGGTCACGGCCGTTGCAGGTGATCTTGCCACTGCCGGCGACGATGCGGACCCGGACGATGGCCTCCTTGCGCCGACCCACGGTCTGGATCGGGCGGTCGCCACGAGGCGCGCGGGCGACGGGCGCCGGCGCCTCGGCGGCCTCGGGGGCGACCTCGGTGACGGTGATGTCGGTCATGCTGTTTCCTTCGCCCGCGCTCACTGCGCGATCTGCTTGATCTCGAACGGCACCGGCTGCTGCGCGCCGTGCGGGTGCTCCGCGCCGGCGTAGACCTTCAGCTTCTTGATCATCTGGCGGCCGAGCTTGTTGTGCGGGAGCATCCCCTTCACGGCCAGCTCGATGGCCCGCTCGGGACGCTTGGTGAGCAGCTCGTCGTAGCCGACCTGCTTCAGACCACCCGGGTAACCGGAGTGGCGGTAGGCGATCTTCTGCTGGCGCTTGTTGCCGGTCAGCGCGACCTTGCCCGCGTTCACGATGACGACGAAGTCGCCCGTGTCGACGTGCGGCGCGAAAGTCGGCTTGTGCTTGCCACGCAGCAGCGTGGCGGCGTGGGTCGCCAGGCGGCCCAGCACGACATCAGAGGCGTCGATGACGTGCCACTGACGCTCGATCTCACCCGGCTTCGGGCTGTACGTACGCACAGGTCTACCTTGTCTCGTCGTCGGTCTGGGGTCGCGCGCCGAGGTGACCGGGGCTTCCCAGCCGAACCAGCGCGCACGAACGACCAAGCGTACCTGATGCGGCACGCCTCTGAATGTCGTACAACAGCAGGCAACGATACCCGGCCGCCCGGCGGCAGGTCAAAACGGGGTACCACCCCGCGCGGCCCGTGCCATCAGAGTTCCTGGAGGATACGCAGCGCCCGGCCGACCCGCCGCATGGTCTCGGTGTCGGCCACCTCCACGCACTCGGTGAACCACTTCTTCATGGGCGAGGAGAGCCGGTCGGGCATCACCACGTACCCGCCCATCGACACGGCCAGGGGCGAGTCGCGCAGCAACGACTCCTCGACCACCTCGGCCACGATCACGATCGGCACGTCGGTGGAGTTGTAGACGTCGGAGCTGATCACCAGTCCGAACCGTTCCCGGGCGCCCGAGATGCGCCAGACCTCGCCCCTACGCAGCACGCGGGCGCCCGCCACCGAAGAGGGCGTCGTCGATCATCGCGGCCTCCTGGGCGTCGGCCAGGGCGGCGGACTCCAGGTCCAGCCCGGCGCGCCCGACAGCGGCGGCGTGCGCGGTGAAGACCTCGCGCAGCGCCTTCTCCCGCGCCGCCTGGTCCATCCAGGCGGAGAGGGAGAGCCCTTCCCGCTCGGCGAACCGGCGCGCGTCCTCGATCGTCTCGTCGGAGAACGACAGCGTCACCTTTGCGGTCATGCCCGTGAGACTACCCATTGGTATGACCACCAGTCATCCCCGCTCGCACCGTTCGGCGAACCGGACACCGCGCCACAGTCTGGCGGGAGTGGGACCCATCGGCCGAGCGGGGGACTCTGTCCGCCATTCGACCCGTCGGGGGCGGACAGGACAACCCACCCGCCCGTAGGGTGCTCAGTGATCCACATCCTTGCATCCCGATCGGAGGAGGTATCTCAGCGTGGACCCGCAGGCCATCGCCGAACGGGCGCGCCGGATACGGGAGGCGGTCGCTGCGGCGTCGACGGAGCTGACCAGCGAGGACCACGCGGTGACGGTGGTCGTCGGCCCGGGCGGCTCCGTCCGGGAGCTGCACCTCAGCTCGCGCGCCTTCCGCTATTCGGGGGCCGAGCTGGGCGACCTGGTGGTCCGCACGATCCGCGAGGCGAACGGGCTGCTCCAGCGGGACCTGGCGGAGACACTCGGCGAGCTGACCGACGGGCACACCCGGGAGCCCTTCGCGCCGCTGCCGACGCCCGCGCAGCTAAGGGCGGAGCTGGACCGGGACCCAGGTGCGGACCGGTGACCGGGCAGCCGCGCGAGTTCCGGCACCCGGACGAGGTGCTGGCGTTCCTGGACGGGATCCGGCAGCGCAACCGCGAGATGGTGGAGCGCTACGAGCGGTTCGCCGAGCAGGCCGGCGGGCTGACCGGTGTGGGCTTCTCCGCCGACGGCGCGGTACGGGTCGAGGTCGACGAGAACGGCCAGGTGGCCACCGTGGACATCGCGGACGGGGCGCTGCGGCACGGCGGTCGCCTCGCCGGAATGATCCTCGGCGCGGTCCGGGAGGCCCAGGCGGCCCGCGCGGTCAAGCTCGCGGAGCTCGGCGCCGAGTTCGGTGGGGTCTCCACCGTCGGCCTGGTCCGCGAGGCGATCCCCGAGCACATCCGGGACACCATCGACCAGCGCGACGAGCGGCGCTGGTGACCGAGGGGAGAGGAGGCCAGCGTGGGTGGTGGTGACGGCGTCGTCGTCCCGTCCGACAAGCTGACCAGCACCGCCGAGGTGCTGAAGGCGCTCCCCACGAGCGCCGACCAGATCGCCGACGGCCTCGCGCAGGCCGACCCGCCGGACGTGCTCTGGGGCGCCCTCGGGGCGGCGTTCATGAAGGGGCCGTACGACACCAAGGCCGACCAGGCACGGGACCACGTCCGGGCGATCTCGAAGGCACTGACCTCGCAGGGCGGCGCGGTCAAGGCCACCGCCGACCGCTACCGGCAGTTGGACGAGGCGTTGCAGCAGGCGTTCCAGCGGTTCCAGGACAAACTCTCCGGCGGCAAGTGATCCGCACCGCATCGACCGGCACCGGGAGCAGCACTCGTGACGACCAACGATGACGACGCCTACCTGAGCAACAACTCCCCCGCCGACGGCCAGTACGCCGGCGATCTCGGTATCACCGACGCGGTCGACTACCGGTGGGACTCGGTGGTGCCCCTCGCCGGATCGGTCAAGAGCGTCTACACCGGCATCTCCGAGGGCGAGATGACGGACGTGTGGGCCGGGGCAACCGACCTGATCGGCAACGGCCTGACGTTCGCCGCGGACCCGTTGAACTGGCTCATCACGGCCGGCCTCTCCTTCCTCATCGATTTCGTGCAGCCGCTTGAGGACCTGCTCAGCCTGGTCACCGGCAACGCGGAACGGATCGAGCCGTACGGCGGGCAGTGGGAGCAGCTCGGCCGGGCGCTCGTGCCGCTCGCCGCGGCGATCCGGCAGGCGGCCACCGACGACCTGATCGAGTGGGCGGGGCGGGACGCGACCGCCGCGAAGACCCGGCTGCTGGAGTTCGCCGACGCCGTCGAGGCCACCGGCGGCGAGGCGGCCTCGATCGCCGGCCTGCTGACCCTCTTCTCGAAGATCATGGCCGCCGCACAGCAGCTCGTCATCGCGATCATCGCCACCCTGATCGAGTGGATGATCATCGAGTGGGCGATGGCGATGGCGGCCGCCGCGCCGACCCTGGGCGGCTCCGTCGCAGCGGCGGGCGCGGCCACGGGGGTGCAGGCCACGGTCGCGACCAGCCGGGCCGTCCGGATCATCGACAAGGTGGTGTCCCTGCTCGTCAAGATCGGCCGGCTGCTGGAGCGGGTGCTGCCCGCCGCCCTCCAGGCGAAGGTCGCTACGAGCGTCATCGAGGTCGGCAGCAGCGCGACCCTCTCCACCGTCGGCAAGATCGGCATCGACGTCCTGTCGGACTGGCGCAACTGGGTCAGCCCGCTCTCCGGCGTCAGCACCAGCGTCGCCGAGACTGTGACGGCCGACGGTCCCACCATGTCCGACCAGCAGATCGACGACGCCCTGGACGTGGAGAGGTGAACCGCAGGGAACGGTCGATCCCGGCGACCGGGTATCCGGAGGCGCCGGTGCTGCCCTGGTCGGCGGGGCAGCCGCGGCCGGCGCTCCCAGCCGGCACGGCCGGGATCTCGGTGCACATGCGGTCCCGGGGCACGGACCCCGTCACCTGGGAGGCATACAAGGCGGTCGGGGTGGACGACCGCCCGATGTGGCAGGGATTGGGCCGGATGGTGGTGGTGACCGCCCCGGGCGAGCATCTGGTCGAGGTACGCGGCCGCTTCTCGGCGGATACCGTCCGACGGGTACGGGTGGCGGCCGGGGAGATCGTCGAGCTGGACTGCTGGACGCCCGTGCCGTACGGCCAGCCGCAGTCGGTGCTGGTGCCCATGCCCGGCCGACGTCGACCGGGCGCCGGTGCGTGGATGGTGCTCGCGCCCCTCGCGGTGCTGGCCGCGTTCGCCCTGGTGGTCACCCGGGCGGGCCTGTCGGTGACCCCGCCGCTGGCGGTCGCGTTCCTGCTCAGCCCCCTGCCGGCCATGGCCCTGGTCAGCCTCGTCAAGCGCCACCTCGACCGGGCCTACCGGGTGCGGGCGTCCCGCGAGGCGGCCGAGGACGTCCGGGCGGCCGACACCGGGATGTTCCTCGCCGACGGGGCACCGCCGGCCGGGCTCACCGACGGCGCCCACGGTGCGCTCGTGGTGACCGGCACGGCCCGGCTGGAGTACCGCTGGAACGGCATGCGGGTGGGCACGCCCGCGACCCTCGACCCGAACTCCTGGGTGCCCTGGCCGACGCTCACCATCGACGGAGCCCCTCGCCCGTTCTCCTGGCGTACCTGGGCGTACCGGCTGCCGCCCGGCGAGCACGAGGTCGTGGTGGCCGTTCACTCCCCCGCGCCGGACCGGCCGGAGGTCAGCCGCGTACCGGTCCGGGTACGGGTGGCCGCCGGGCAGGTCACCCGGCTGGAGCTGCGGGTGGACGCCCGTACGGAGGTACGCGCGAACCATGGCCGGCAGCGCGTGCCGACCGAACTGGCCGGCTTCACGGCGACGATCGAGCCGAGGATGCGCTGAGGATCAGCGGCGGCGACCACCGTCCGGTGCGGCACCCCCCTGACCGCCAGGTAGCCGGTGGCCCCGCCGAGCATGCCCGGCGGGGGCGGTCAGCCGACCGAGGCCGGGTGGCCGCGGTCGTGCTCGGCCTGGAGGCGGAGCATGGCGTGCTCGACGACGGTCACCAGCACCTGCTTGACCGACTCGCGCTGCCGGGCGTCGCACATCACCAGCGGCACGTCGGGCGAGATCGACAGCGACTCGCGAATCTCATCCAGGTCGTACAGCGGGGCGCCGTCGAACCGGTTCAGCGCCACCACGTACGGCAGGTTCCGGTTCTCGAAGTAGTCCAGCGGGGCGAACGCGTCGGTGATCCGCCGGGTGTCCACCAGCACGGCCGCGCCCACCGCACCGCGGATGATCTCGTCCCACATGAACCAGAAACGGGTCTGACCCGGCGTACCGAACAGGTAGAGGATCAGATCCTGGGCCATGGTGATCCGGCCGAAGTCCATGGCGACCGTGGTGGTCTCCTTGCCGGGCACCTTCGACGGGTCGTCGATGCCCACGCCGGCCACGGTCATCAGCGCCTCGGTGGTCAGCGGGGTGATCTCGGAGATCGCACCGACCAGGGTGGTCTTGCCCACCCCGAAGCCACCCGCGATCACGATCTTCGCGGAGATGATCTCCCGGCTGCGGTTCGCCCCCGCGGGGTCATAGTTCGCGAAGTCCACTTAGCACCCTTCCAAGCAGGTTCATTCGCTCCTGGAACCCGGTCGCGGGAGCGGCAGTGTGTAGCGTCAGCAGGCCCTCGGTCACCATGTCGGCGACCAGCACCCGGGTGACCCCCAGCGGCATCCGGGTGTACGCGGCGATCTCCGCCAGTGACTGTGCCCGGCCTTCGCAGACCGTGGCGATGCGGTACTTGTCGTGCCCGGCGAACCGCGCCTCGGCACACTGGGTGAGAGAGCACGACAGCACCGCCTCGAGCGCGATGTTCTGCAACGGCTCGGTGCGGCCACGGGTGACCGCGTACGGTCGCACCAGCGCCCCACGCGGATCCCGCCGTGGTTCCATCTCGCGATCACCTCCCCTTCCGTACGGAGCCGGGCCGGCTCCGGGTCACCAGGTCACGTCCACCGCCCGGTCAGGACCGGACGGCATCCCTCCGCAGCGGAATCAGGGCCTGACCGACCCGTTCCACCAGCAGCGCCATCTCGTAGCCCACCTGACCGACGTCGCAGCTGCGGGCGGCCAGCACCGCCATCGACGAGCCGTCGCTGATGGACATGAGGAAGAGGTATCCGCTGTCCATCTCGATGACCGTCTGGAGCACCCCGCCGGCGCTGAACATCCGAGCGGCGCCCTCGGTCAGGCTCACCACACCGGAGGTGATCGCGGCGAGCTGGTCGGCCCGGTCCGTCGGCAGGTCGCGGGAGGAGGCGAGCAGCAGCCCGTCCGCGGACACCGCCACCACGTGGGCGATGCCCGCCACGCTGTCGGCGAAGTTGGTGAGCAGCCAACCCATGTCCTGCATGGCCGCTGGCCTGTTCATCGGTTCGTCTCCTTGGTCGAGGTGCTGTTCAGGTCCGCGCCGGCCGTCCGACCCCGCTGCACACCGCGGTGGTAGGCCGACAGCAGGCCGCGTACTTCGTCCGGCGTGCGCCGGGTGCTGGCCCGACTGCCCTTGGGCTCGATGCCGCCGGGCACGAGCTGGGCCTGCGGCACCCGCTTCGGCAGGCCGGAACGGGTGGTGCCGCCGTTGGTGGGCTCCGCGGCACGACTGGCCCGCGACCAGCCCTCGTCGGCCGCCGTCCGCCAGGCGCTCGCGTCGGTCGTCGGCGGCGACGGGGGTACGGCGGCGGGCGGAGTGGATGGCGCCGCCGGCGGCGTGTACGGCGGAGGCGAGGCCAGCCCCGACGCCTGGGCGCCCGGGGTACGGGTCGGCAGCGGCGGCGGAGCCGCGGCGACCGGCCGCGCCGCGGCGGGCGCCGGCTCGTCGTCGAACCGCAGCCGGGCGAAGATGGTGGTCTCGTCATTGCCGTGCGAGCGGAACCAGACCGCCTCCATCTCCCGGAAGATCGGCGCCTCGGCCGGCGGCGCGGTCTGGGCCACCACCGGCGCGGTCGCCACCACCGGCGCGGCCGGCGCCGGAGGCACCGCCGCGACCGACTGGTACACCGGCCCGGGCGGGTAGGCCGGCGGGGCCACCGGAGCAGGGGCGGCCAGCGCGGGCGGGTAGGCCGGCGGCGCCACCGGAGCGGGGGTGGCCGGCGCGGGCGGGTAGGCCGACGGCGCCATCGGAGCGGGGGTGGCCGGCGCGCTCGTCTCGCCGCCCGGAGTCCGCTTCGGCAGTGGATCGAGCGTGGGGTGCGTGGCGGTGGGTCCTCCATCGGTCGACCAGCCGGCATCGGACACGGGGGCCGACGCCGCGGGCGTGACCGGCGCGGGTATCGGCACGCTCGGCAGCGCGTCGGTCGTACCGCCCAGCTGTACGGCCGGACCGGTGTCCCGTGCGTCGGCCGCGGACTGCCAGCGGGCCGGCGGCGGCGACGCGGTGTGCCACTGGTCGGTGAGGGTCGCCGTCGCGCCCCGCGTCGCGTCGGCCAGCGGATCGGCCGTGGCGGCGCCCTGGCTCACCGGGGACTGTTCGACGGCGAGCGGCTGGCGCGGCCGGGCCAGCGAGGCCTGGCTCCGGTTCGCCGGCAGCACCACGGCGGAGTTGGGCAGGGTCACCTGGGCGACGGTGCCGCCCTCGACGTTGCGTCGCAACTCCACACGGATGCCGTAGCGGGAGGCGAGCCGACCCACCACGGCGAGGCCCATCAGGCGGAACGCGGCGACGTCGACCGTCGGTGGGGCGGCCAGCCGACGGTTCAGCGAATCGAGCTGCTCTTCACTCAGGCCGAGGCCGCGGTCCTCGACCTGGATCAGCACGTAGTCCCGGATCCGCCGGCCGTCGGCGACCACCGTGGTGTTCGGCGGCGAGAACCGGGTGGCGTTGTCGAGCAGCTCGGCGACGAGGCGGACCACGTCGTTGACCACGTGCGAGGCGACGGAGATGTCGGTGTCGACGGTGCCGAACTCGATCCGGTTGTAGAGCTCCACCTCGGACTGGGCCGCCCGCAGCACGTCGACCAGGAGCGCGTCCTCCCGGCGCGGCACGGCCGAGTCGGCACCCGCCAGCACCAGCAGGTTCTCGTCGTTGCGGCGCATCCGGGTGGCCAGGTGGTCGAGCTCGAAGAGCCGGGCGAGCCGCTTCGGGTCCTCCTCGCCGCGCTCGATCGCGTCCAGCTCGCCGATCATGCGGTCGACCAGGTTCTGCGAGCGCCGGGCCAGGTTGAGGAACATCGCCGAGACGCTGGTCCGAAGTGCGGCCTGCTCGGCCGCCACCCGGACCGCCTCCCGGTGGACCACGTTGAAGGCCGCCGCCACCTGGCCGACCTCGTCGCGGTTGGTCAGCTTGATCGGGTCCCGGACCTGCCGGACGATCTCGTCCACACCGCCGTCGCCGACCGCGTTGACGTTCTGCAGCCGGCTCACCGCGTCCGGCAGTTCATGGTTCGCCACCGCCAGGGCGCCCTCGCGCAGCCGGCGCAGCGACTCGTTGAGCGAGCGGGCGAGCACCACGGCCAGCGTCACGGCGATGGCCAGCGTGAGCAGGACGAGCAGGCTCTCGACGAAGGCCTGCCGGGTGACGTCGGCGCGGGCCTGGTCGGCCGCGCTGAGCAGCTGCTCCTGGAGCTGGATCTCGGCCCATCGCATCAGGTCGTTGACCGCGCCGATGGCGGTGGCGGCGTCGTCCCCGGTGACCGGCGGGGCCTGCCCGACCGAACGGGACCCGACCGAACGGGACACGTCGTTCGCCACCCGGTCGGCGAGCTGCACCGCGTCACCGGAGACCGTGCTGTTCACCAGGGACCGCTGAGCCGGCTCGGCAGCCCGGGAGAAGGAGAGCAGCGCCTCCTGCTGGGCGGTCAGTGTGGCCAGGAAGGATGAGAACTGTTCCTCGTCGATCCGCCCGGCGGCGAGCGCGGTGAAGGCGACCGCCTGCTCGTCGGCGACCTCCGCCTTGGCGTGGGCGAACGCGGCCACCGCGCGGCGGGCGCCAGCGATGCTCTCCGCGCCGGGCTGCTGGGCCAGGGCGTCCCCGTACGCGACCAGGTCGTCGAGAACGATGCCGTAGCGCAGGCTCGCCTCGGCCACCGGCATCTGCCGCCGGTCCAGCACCTCCTGCCGGGTGCCGTTCAGCGTGGCCAGGTGGTCGTCGATCACCTTGAGCCGGTCCCGGATCGAGGCCGGCACGCTGCCGAGCTGTCCACGATCGTCCTGGTACGCCGCGATCCGCTCGTCGGTACGCCGTACCCGCAGGTTGAAGTCGTTGGTGCCGTCCGGCCCGCTGTTCGGCCCGGCCAGGTAGGCGGCCGCGGCCATCCGCTCCTTGTGCAGGTCCTGGGCCAGCGCCGAGACGTCGATCGACAACGCGGTCAGCGACCGGATCCGGGTGGCCTCGTACGCGCTCTGGCCGACCGAGACGAGTCGGACACCTGCCAGTGCGATGACTGCGGCGACCGGAACGACCAGAATGAGCGCGAGCTTGGATCGGATACGCGCGTCACGGAGCTGAGGCAGTCGCCGCCGCTTCCGCTTATCTGCGTCGGGGCTCTCGGGCAGGGCCGCAGATCCGGTGCTCACGACATCGCCTCCGTCGTATCTTCCACGCCCGCCCCGCCGATCCGCGTCAAGTACAGCGGCCAGCGCCATGCGCGGCACGGCCGCGATTTCATCAGAGAAGATCCCGTTTGGGAAGCCGCAGTGGGGCAGGAAACGGTCGGTGGGCGCTCAACCCGTGCTCCGGTCAACTAATACCTTCTTTTCCCCGAGCCTCTGAACTGGACGTGTGAACCCAGCGTGGCCGGTCATATCTGCGCAGTAATCGCCGGCCACCATTCCGCATCCCCAATATGTGGGATGGGCGTCCCGAGGACGTCGACATCCGCGCTTGACCGCAGGGCCCGGCATTGGCAAGGTTTTCCAGGCTTCGCGCACACCGTACGGCACCCAATCCCGTTCCTCCAATGAGGACGGACAAGCGGCGGTGATCGGGCCTACGCCCGCGCCGCACCTGGAGGACTGAGTTGAGCCCCATCCGCTCCGCGAGCGTCGCGGCGCTCGCATCGGCCGTGCTGGCCACCACGCTCACCGGCTGCCAGTTCGGCGGGAAGCAGCAGGACACCAACCCGATCGTGATCGCCGCGGACCTCGAACTCTCCGGTGCCTCCGCGCCCGTCGGCAAGGTGTACCAACGGGCGCTGGAACTGAAGGTCGAGCAGTTGAACTCCTCCGGTGCGCTGGGCGCCCGGAAGATTGAAGTCAGGTGGAAGGACAACCGCTCCGACGCCGCCGAATCCTTGCGCAACATCAACGATTTCAGCGGCGACTCGCGCGTCAGCGCCATCATCATGGGCGGCTGCAACGAATGCGCGGTCGGTGCCGCCCGGACGATCGGCGAGAAGCGGGTTCCGACGATCGCGCTCGCCGCCTCCGCCGCCGTCACCGAACCGGTCGCCGACCGCCGCTACATGTTCAAGCTGGCTCCGAACGCGACCGACAGCGCCGCCGCCCTCACCGCCGAACTGGGCCGGCACAACATCCGCAAGGTCGCCGTGCTGCACAGCTCCGGCAGTTACGGCGAGGAAGGGCTCGCCGCGCTGCAGCGGGAGTTCGCCAAGGCCGACGTCAAGCTGCTCCACGCCAAGGCGGTACGACCGACCGACACCGACGTCAGCGGCCAGGTCACCGATCTGCTCGCGAAGAAGCCCGAGGCACTGATCGTCTGGACCCCGCCCGAGCAGGCCTCGCTGGCGGCCGTCAGCGCCCGGCAGGCCCGCTTCAAGGGCCCGTTGTTCTTCGACGCGGCGGCGGCCGGCGAACTCTTCCTCGGTGCCTCGTCCGGCTCGACGGAACAGGCCACGCTGATCTTCACCCAGACCATGGTGATCGACGACGTCATCGCCACCACCCCGGCCAAGGCCGCGCGCCGCCAGTGGTTCCAGGACTACACCGCCCGCTTCGGTGGCTACCACGGCTCCTCGTCGTTCGCCGCCGACGCGGTCCAACTCATCGCCGACGCCGAACTGCGCGCCGGCAGCCAGGCCGGCACGGTGGACCGGGACGCTCTGCGCGACGTCCTGGAGACCGCGCAACTCGACGGGCTCTCCGGCCCGATCCGGATGACCCCGGACAACCACTCCGGCCTGATGCCGCAGGCGCTCACGACGTTGGTGGCGCGAGGTGGGCGCTGGCGGCTGGCTGGCTGAGTCTGGTTGCGCTCTGGGTGTGGCCCCAGCACAACCGGCTCCGGGCGGTCAGGCTTGATCCCTCCGCCGGTTGCGCTGGGGCCACACCTTCGTCGGTGCCTTGCGGTCACCTCGCCGAGGTGGTGGCCTTGAGCCAGGGGAGGGTCAGGCGTTCGACGATGGTGAGGGCCGAGTAGAGCAGGATGCTCATCAGGGCGACCAGGATGATCGCCGCCCACGCCGTCGCGAAGTCGCCGATGCCGTTGTACTGGAGGATCTGGTAGCCCAGCCCGGGCCGGTCCGAGTAGAACTCCCCGATCACGGCGCCGATCGCGGCGAGCGGCATCGCCACCTTCAACCCGACGAAGATCTGCGGCAGGGCGGCCGGGAGACGCACCTTGCGGAACGACTGCCACCACGACGCGTTCAGCGACCGGGCCAGGTCGGCCAGGTCGGCCGGGGTGGTGGTCAGCCCCGTCGCGGTGGAGAGCACGATCGGGAAGAAGCAGAGCAGGAACACCATGAGCAGGATCGGCTTCTGCCCCCAACCCACCATGACCACCAGCAGCGGGCCGAGCGCGATCTTCGGCACCGCGTTGACCGCCACCAGCAGCGGCGCGAACATCTGCTCCACCCGGCGCGAGGCGGCCAGGGCCATCCCGATCAGCACCCCGGCGACCGCCGACAGCAGGAAGCCGGACAGCGTCATCCAGGTGGAGCTCACCAGCGCCGGCAGCAGCACGTGGGCCGACCCGGTCAGCGAGGCCCACACCGCCTGCGGCGGCGGTAGCGCCGCCGGCGGGACCAGGTGCAGACCCGAGGTGACCAGCCACCAGACCGCCCCCGCGATCACCAACCCGAGCGCGGGCAGCCCCACCACCGCCGGGCGTACCCTGGGCCGGCGCGGCGCGGTCCGCGCTGCGGCTGTGGCCGGTGCCCCGGCGGGGGCCTCGGTCAACTGCGTCAACGTGTCCTCCTCTCTCGACCGGTCGAACGACCGGCACGCGAAGGGGGTGCGCCCCGCCGGAACGGCGGGCCGCACCCCCGGTGTCCGAGCCGGCCGGTCAGGCCTTCGGCGCGAGGTTGAAGTCGATGATCTGGTCGGGGGTGACCTCCTGCTTGAGCGCGCCCGCGCCCTGCAGCAGGGCGATGCTCTTGGCGACCCGGCCACTGTCCAGGGTGCCGAGCGCGGTGCCGGAGTTGCTGGATCGGACGTACGCGGCCATCAGCTCGAGCTCGGCCTTGGCCGCGGCCGGGTTGGTGGCATCCACCTTCTTCTTCAGGATGTCCGCCGCCTCCTGCGGGTTGGCCAGGGCGTACTCGAGGCCCTTGAGCAGCGCCGCGGTGAACTTCTTCACCATCTCCGGCTTCTCCTTGGCGGTCTTCGCCGAGGTGATCAGCGCGTTGCCGTAGAGGTCCTGCATGACGTTGCTGTAGGGCAGCACGACCGGCGTCTTGTTGGTCACCGCCGCGACCGTGGGCTGACCGACCACGAACTGGCCGATGCCGTCGACCGAGCCGGAGCCGAGCATGCCCATCAGGGCCTGTGCCTCACCGTTGACCCAGGTCACCTTGCTGCCGTCGATGCCGGCCAGCCGGGCGTACGTCGGGAAGAGGTTGCGCACGACGGAGCCGGGGGTGTCGGCGAGCTTCTTGCCCTCGAGGTCCTTCGGGGTCGCGATGTTCTTGCCCTCGACCGACACGATCGCGGCCATGGTGCGCTGCTGGATCGCCGCCACCGCGACGAAGTCCTTGGCCTGGCCGTTGCCGAGCTGGAGGATGCCGCCGGTCAGGTCGATCACGCCGAAGTCGGCCTGGCCGCCGGTGACGGTCTGGATGACCGCGCCGCTGCCCTGGCCGGGCTTGATGTCGACGTCGAAGCCGGCGTCCTTGAAGAAGCCCTTCTCCTTCGCCACCCAGGCGTACGAGTCACGGCCGAAGTTGCCGAACGAGGTGAGGTAGGTCACCTTCTCCAGCGCGCCGCCCGTGCTCTTGATGTCCTCGGACTTGTCCGAGCCGCTGCTGCAACCCGAGACCAGGGCGAGGGCGGTGGCCAGCGCGGCGGCGGCGACCGTACGGGTCAGCCTTCTCATCTATGCACCATGTCCTTTCCGACCGAGCCATGTTCACCCGGGCGGGTCGTTGATTCGACGGCGCCGGCACAAGGGAAAGCCGACGGGACCGTCGTGAGGGGACTCTTCGCGCGCAACAGCGTACGAGAAGGTCAGCGAACGCCGTCGGGCGTGCGGGTTGCGGAACGGAAACGAAGTCGCCTGCCGGAAAGTGGACTGCTGTCCACCCCTGACGGTGCTATGAGGATTGACCGGTTACGCTAGGTCGGCTCACGTTCATGACGTGGAAGGAGCCGGCGGAGGATGATCCGACTGGCCGGGGTGTCCCGCACCTTCGACGGCCGCTCCGGGCGGGTCGAGGCGGTACGCGGCATCGATCTCGACGTCGCCGAGGGCGAGTTCGTCGCCGTTCTCGGCCGATCCGGCTGCGGCAAGTCGACCCTGCTCCGCATGATCGCGGGGCTGCTCCCGGCCACCGCCGGTGAGATCACGGTCGGCGGCACGCCGATCACGAAGCCCCGCCGGGACATCGCCATGCTGTTCCAGCGTCCGGCGCTGCTGCCCTGGCGCTCGGTGCTGGACAATGTCCTGCTCCCGGTCGAGATCTTCGGCTGGAGCCGGGCGAAGCACCGCGACCGGGCCCGCGAGCTGCTGGAGATGGCCGGGCTGGGCGGCTTCGAGAAGCGCCTGCCACACGAGCTGTCCGGCGGCATGCAGCAGCGGGTCTCGCTCTGCCGCTCGCTGATCGGCGAACCGCGCGTGATGCTGATGGACGAGCCCTTCTCGGCGCTCGACGCGCTCACCCGGGAAGAACTCTCCGGCGAGCTCCAGCGGGTGCACATGGAGACGAAGGCGACAATCGTCTTCGTCACCCACTCGATCGACGAGGCGGTGCTGCTCGCCGACCGGGTGGTCGTGCTCAGCCCGCGCCCCGGCCGGATCCGCGAGGTGGTCGAGGTCGACGTCCCCCGACCGCGCACCCTGGGCCGCAACGCGCACCTGGCCGACGTGGCCCGGATCAGCGCCGACCTGCACGAGCTACTGATGGAGCGGGACGTCCCGGACGTACCCGCGCTGCCCGGCCCGGCGGACGAACCCGGCCCGGCCGAGCCCGCACCGGCCGGGACGGGAGGTCGCTGACCATGCGGGTGTCGGTGTTCACCGAGCCACACCGCGGTGCCAGCTACGACGACCAGCTCCGGTTCGCCCGGCGGGTCGAGGAGACCGGCTTCGAGGGTTTCCTCCGCGCCGACCACTACCGGTCGATGGGCGACGACCCGGGGCTGCCCGGCCCCACCGACGCCTGGCTGACGCTCGCCGCGCTGGCCCGGGAGACCTCCCGCATCCGGCTCGGCACCCTGGTCACCTCGGCCACCTTCCGGCTACCCGGGCCGCTCGCCGTGCAGGTGGCCCAGGTCGACCAGATGAGCGGCGGCCGGGTCGAGCTGGGCATCGGCGCCGGCTGGTACGAGCGGGAGCACACCGCGTACGGCATCCCCTTCCCCGCCGTCGGCGAACGGTTCGACCGCCTGGCCGAGCAGCTTGAGATCATCACCGGGCTGTGGGGCACCCCGTCGGGCGAGACGTACAGCTTCAAGGGCGAGCACTACCAGCTGTTCGACGCGCCCGCGCTGCCCAAGCCGGTGCAGCGGCCCGGGCCGCCGCTGATCGTCGGCGGGCGGGGGCCGAAGCGCACCCCGGAGCTGGCCGCCCGGTACGCCGACGAGTTCAACATGCCGTTCAAGACCGTCGCCGAGACCGCCGCCGCGTACCAGCGCGTCCGCGAGGCGTGCGACCGGGTCGGGCGTACCGCGTCGGGGCGGGCGCCGCTGGTGTTCTCCGCCGGGGTGGTGGTGGCGATCGGCCGTACCGACGTCGAGGCGCAGCGCCGGGCGGCGCCGCTGCACGTCAAGAGCGCGCTCCCGCCGGAGGACCCGGTGGTGGGCTCTCCCGCCCAGCTCGTCGACCGGCTCGGCGAGTTCGCCGCCGTCGGCGCCACCCGGGTGCACCTGCGCCTGATCGACTTCGACGACCTCGACCACCTGGAACTGATCGCCGCCGAGGTGCTCCCCCAACTGGACGGGACCCGATGACCGACCTCACCACCGACCTCGAACTCGGTCCCGTGGGCCAGGAGATCGTCTACGAGAACGACAAGGTCCGCGTCTGGCACATCCGCCTGGAGCCGGGCGAGCGGCAGCCGCTGCACCGGCACGACCACCCCTACCTGGTGGTCGCGATCCAGGGAGCCAAGAACGTCGTACAGACCATCGACGGCACCACCATCGACGCCGACGAGCCGACCGGCGGGGTGGTCTACCGCGACCCGGGCGCGGTGCACATGCTGACCAACATCGGGGACACGACCTACCTGGCCCGCCTGGTCGAGTTGAAGTAGCCACTCGGCGTGGCCACGCCGACGCGCCGCGCCGCGCGGGGGCATTGGTGGCGATCAGGGTCACCGGGCCGTAACGTGCCGGACATGGCCTTTCGGACGTGGAGCAGACTACTGCTCACGGCGCTCGGGGTGAGCATGCTGGCCGGGGCCGGCCAGCTCGGCATCGCGTACGGGTTCGGCGTCGTGCGCCTCGACGGCGCGTTCACCGACGGTGCGGTCAACCGGTGGCCCGCCCAACTCGCCTGGATCGGCTGGTTCGCGGCGGTCGCCGCGGTGACCGGTGCCGTCGGCACCGAACGCCTCGCCCGCCGGGACGGATCCCCGGGTGGCACCACCGAACTGCTGTCCCTCGCCGGTGCCGCCGCGCTGGGCGCGACCGTGGTCGCACCACTCTGCATGCAACCGGCCCGGGCCGCCGAGCTCGGCGGCACCATCGACCCGGTGTGGGCGGTCGGCATCTGCGCGATCCTCGGCGCGGTGATCGGGGCGGGCGCGGCGATCGTCGTCCTGCTCAAGCCGCCGTTCGGGTGGAACATCGCGCTCACCGCAGCGGCCGTCTGGCTGATCGCGCTGCTCTCCGTCGCGCCGTCGGTGTCCTCGGCCGGGCCGCTGGTCACCGTACGCCTGGGCGTCCTCGAACCGTCCTGGCTGGACGCCGAAACCGCGCAGCGCCTGGCCGTACTGCTCCTGCCCCTGATCGCCCTGCTGGCCGGCGCGGCGGTCGGCGCGCTCGCCCGCCGGCGCGGTCACCTTCCGCTGGTCGGCGGGGCGGCCGGGGCGGCCGGGCCGGTGCTGCTGGCCTTCGCGTACCTGACCGCCGGGCCGGGCACTGCGGCCGACCGGTACCAGCTCACTCCCTACTACGGGGCGCTGATCGCGGTCGCCGCCGGCGCGCTCGGCTCGGCCGCCACCGCGGTGCTACGCCGGCCGATCGCGGAACCGGAGGCCGTCGCGCTCGAACCCACCGACGTCCTCCAGCCCCTGCCACCGTTGCCAGCCATTCCCAGCAACCCGGGCACCACCGCCGGGCCCGGCGCCGGCTGCCCTCCGCCGGCGGCCGGCGGTACGGTCGGCGCACCTGACCGCCCCGGCATCCGACGAGAAGCGCCTCCCACGGGTGCCGTGGCCTCCGCGCCCGCGCACTGGGACTGGCCGGCACCCTCGGGTGTCACACCGGCGCCCGTGCCGGCCGGGCGGTCCCGTGCCGCTCGGACGGCCCCCGACCGCACCAATGACGAAGACCGACCGACCTCCGGCGACCGCACCTGGTCCGCCGAGCACGAGACGTCCGGGAGCCACACCACCTCCGCCGTACACACCACGCCCCACGAGCACCCCACATCGCGCGAGCACGCCGGCGGCGGCGAGCCGGGGCCGGCGGTCGCGATCCCCACCCCTGCCACGCCGGAAGCGGATTCCACCCCGAGCACGGACCACGACGCCGGCATGGCCGAGCCGGCCGTCGACCGGGACGTGGACGACCTGACGCGGAGCCTGCCGATGCCGGGGCTGCTGCCTCCGGGACGGCGTACCTCCGCCATCGACGTGCTCGCCACCGACCGCTCGGCACCGCGCCCGCCCGTCGAGCCGGAAGCACAAACGTCCGCCCCGGCCCCGACCTCAACTTCGGCCCCAGCCCCAGCCTCGACTTCGGCCCCGGCTCCAGCCCCGGCCCCAGCCCCGGCCCCAGCCCCAGCCCCAGCCCCAGCCCCAGCCCCGGCCTCGACTTCGGCCCCGGCTCCAGCCCCAACTCGGGGCTCGGAGCGGCTTCCCGAGCCGGTGCCGTCGCCACAACCGGACGTCGCCGTGTCCGCGCTCCCGGACCCGGCACCATCGACGGTTGCGAAAGGGACGCCGGTCGGGCCTGAGTCGGAGCCCGGCACGCCGGTCGCGGTGGCACCAACGCCGCGCACCGATCCATCCGGCGGCAATCCGCCCACCGACGGAAGGTCGGCGCAGGCCGACGGACGCCGGACGGCTCCCCCAGCCCCGCGACCAGCCGCCGGGCGCCGGTCCCGGCGGCAAGCACCCTCGGCACCCGAGCAGAACCCGGTCGAGGTGAATCCGACCGAAGCCGACAGCGCGCGGCTGGACCCGGCCGGGCCGGACACCACGCGGGTGAAACCGGCCGGGACGGACAGCGCTCGGGTGGACCCGGCCGAAGTGGACGCCGCCGACCCGGTCCGGGCCCGACGTGATCAGACCGGCGGGTCCGCGCCGAGCAGCGTGCCGGCGAGCCCTTCGGCGGCGGACGCGCCGGTGGCCGGCGCGGCCGAGACCGACACGCGACCGGGCGGACGGTCCACGCGCGGACGCAAGGCTCACACCGGCCCGGCTGCTCCCCCGGTGGCGCCAACCGGGGAAGCGCCGGTCGAGCCGGCTTCCGCCCAGCCGATCCCCGCCCAAACGGCCCCGGCCCGACCGAGGCCGGCCGAGGCGGCCGGTGCCACGCCGGATCCCACGACCACCCACGATGAAGGCAGGGCGCCGAGCTACTTCTTTTCGGAAGACGAGCCGGTCACGAGCGACCTCCCCGCCTCGGTCGAGGCTCCGGCATCGCCACGCCCACGCTTCCCGATCTTCGAGGATGTGACGGACGGGCGAAGCGACATGCCGGCCTGGCCGGTCGCGCCCCCGCCGAGCCAGCCGACCGCCCCCCCGCCGAGCCAGCCGACCGCCCCCGCGCCGAGCCAGCCGGCCGCCCCCGCGCCGAACGAGCCGGCCGCCCCCGCGCCGAGCCAGCCGGTCGCCCCGGCCGACAGCACCGGGCCGGACAGCACCGCCACCACAGACAGCACCGCCACCGGCGGCACGACCGACACACCGGAGCGGACCGGCGGCACGACCGACGCACCGGAGCGGACCGGCGGCACGACCGGCACACCGGAGCGGACCGACGCACCGACGGCGGAGACCCGGGTCGAGTCGACACCGCGTCCCCGGCACCACGCCCTACCTGACCTGAGCCGGGCCGCCCGCTGGGATGCCTTCGCCAACGCCCGGCCTGCCACCCCGGCCGGCCCGAACGCCCCGCAAGCGGGCGGCCGGCACGCCGACCCCGGCGAGGCCGTCGCGACGGGCCCCGCTGCCGAGGTCGAGCCGGGCGACGGGAAGTCGAAGTTCCGGCGCGTCCTGTTCCGGCGCAACCGGGCCAAGGACGGCGGGCCGGGCAACGCCGGCCGGACCGACCACGAGTCGGAGCCGCTGGCGGCACAGGACGAGGAGTACGTCGACTGGGTCGCCGGGCTCGCCTCGGATGCCGACGTGGCCGGGACCCGTAGGTTGCGTACCGGCCGGCATCACCGTGACTGACCGGACGGCCGGGCCGACCAGGTGGCCGGCTCGGCCCCGGACTCAGGCCATGGGCAGGTAGATCCGGGACCCGGCGGACCGGAACTCCGTGGACTTGTCCTGCATGCCGCGCGCCGCGTAGTCCTTCAGCTCCTGGGTGATCTTCATGGAGCAGAACTTCGGCCCGCACATCGAGCAGAAGTGCGCCGTCTTCGCCGGCTCCGCGGGGAGTGTCGCGTCGTGGTACGACCGCGCGGTCTGCGGGTCGAGCGAGAGGTTGAACTGGTCCTCCCAGCGGAACTCGAACCGGGCCTTGGACAGCGCGTCGTCCCAGGCCTGCGCCCCGGGGTGCCCCTTGGCCAGGTCCGCCGCGTGTGCCGCGATCTTGTACGCGATCACGCCCGCCTTCACGTCGTCCCGGTCCGGCAGACCGAGGTGCTCCTTCGGAGTGACGTAGCAGAGCATCGCGGTGCCGAACATGCCGATCATCGCCGCGCCGATGGCCGAGGTGATGTGGTCGTACGCGGGCGCGATGTCCGTGGTCAGCGGCCCCAGCGTGTAGAACGGCGCCTCGTGGCACCACTCCTGCTGGAGGTCCACGTTCTCCTTGATCTTGTGCATCGGCACGTGCCCCGGGCCCTCGATCATCACCTGGACGTCGTACTCCCAGGCGATCCGCGTCAGCTCGCCGAGGGTACGCAGCTCAGCGAACTGCGCCTCGTCGTTGGCGTCCGCGATGGAGCCGGGGCGCAACCCGTCGCCGAGCGAGAACGTCACGTCGTACCGGGCGAGGATCTCGCACAGCTCGCGGAAGTTGGTGTAGAGGAAGTTCTCTTCGTGGTGAGCGAGGCACCAGGCCGCCATGATCGAGCCACCCCGGGAGACGATGCCGGTCACCCGGTCCACGGCCAGCGGCACGTACGGCAGCCGCACCCCGGCGTGCACGGTCATGTAGTCGACGCCCTGCTCGGCCTGCTCGATGACGGTCTCGCGGAACACCTCCCAGCTCAGCTTCACCGGGTCGCCGCCGACCTTCTCCAGCGCCTGGTAGATCGGCACGGTGCCGATCGGCACCGGCGAGTTCCGCACGATCGCCTCGCGGGTCTCGTGGATCCGCTTACCGGTGGACAGGTCCATCACGGTGTCCGCGCCCCACCGGGTGGCCCAGGTCAGCTTCTCCACCTCCTCGGCGATCGAGGAGGTGACCGCCGACGTGCCGATGTTGGCGTTCACCTTCACCAGGAAGGCCTTGCCGATGATCGCCGGCTCGCACTCGGGGTGGTTGACGTTGAGCGGCAGCACCGCCCGCCCGGCCGCGATCTCGTCCCGGACAAACTCCGGCGGCATGCCCTCCCGGATCGCCACGAACTCCATCTCCGGCGTGACCAGCCCGGCCCTCGCGTACGCGAGCTGGGTCGGGCGTTTCCCGTCGGCGCCGGCCAGCGGGGTACCCGCGCCGCGTACCGGCGCGACGTCACCCCGGTCGGCGATCCACGGCCCGCGCAGCGGCGGCAACCCCACCTCCGGGTCGGAGCCGGGGCCGGAGGTGTCGTAAAGGCGTACCGGCGGGTTGTTCCCGGTCAGCGTCACCTCGGCGAACGGCACCCGGATGTCCGGCCGTGACCCCTCGACGTAGAACTTGCGTCGTGCCTGCATGGCAGCCTCCCTGTCGGTTCAAGCGGACCAGCCGAAGTGGTCCAGCGGGCCCGATCCCGCGCCCAGTTCCCAGTCCCGCGCGCCGGCCAGCGCGCGGGTGACGTACTCCTTGGCGGCGGTGACCGCGACCGGCACCGGGTCGCCGGCCGCCAGTCGGACGGTGATCGCCGCGGAGAACGAACAGCCGGTGCCGTGGCTGTGCCGGGTCGGCACCCTCGGCCCGCGCAGCAGCGTGGTCACCCCCTCGCCGACCAGCACGTCCACCGACTCACCCGCCGCGTCCACGTCGCCGCCGGTCACCACCACGTTCGCCGGGCCGGTGGCCGCGAGGGCCTCGGCCGCCGCGACCATCTCCTCGACCGTGGTCACCGGGCGTCCGGTGAGGGCTGCGGCCTCCGCACAGTTCGGCGTCGCCACCTCGGCGTACGGCAGCAGCCGCCGCACCGACTCCACCACGCCGAGCCGGTGCCCGCTGGTGGCGACCAGCACCGGGTCGACGACGAGCCGGGGCAGTCGTCCCGCCTCCGCCGCCTCGGCGATCGCGTCGGCGACCGCCGGGGTGCCGAGCATGCCGGTCTTGACCGCGCGTACGTCGAAGTCGCCGAGCACGCTGTCGAGCTGGTCCCGGACGGTCCGCGGGGGCAGGGGCAGAACGGCGTCGACGCCACGGGTGTTCTGTGCGGTGACCGCGGTGAGCACGCTGGTGCCGTACGCCCCGAGAGCGGCGAAGACCTTGAGGTCGGCCTGGATGCCCGCTCCTGCGCCGGAGTCCGATCCGGCGATGGTGAGGACTGTCCGCGGTGTCACGTGTTGTCTCCAGTGGTTGCGGTTGAGGGCTGGGCCTCCGTCGTTTCGTGCCAGCTTCGCGGCATGGGGGTGACCGCCTCGTCGAAGGCTCTGGTCAGCGTGGTGGCTGCCTCGGCTGGGTTTTCGGCGCGCATGATCGCGCCGAGCACCGCCACCCCTGCGGCTTTCGCCTCGACGCACGCCTGCACCTGTTCCGGTGTCTCGATGCCGCCCAGTGCCAGGGCCGGCACCGGGCTGACCTGCGCCAACATGGCGAGCCCACTCGTGTTCAGGGGTGGGCCGTAGCCGGGCTTGGTTTTCGTGGGGAAGACGGGCGAGATGGTGGCGTAGTCCTCTGTGGTGAGGCGGGCCAGCTCGGTGGCGTCGTGGCAGGAGCGACCGACGAGCCCGACGGCCGGCGGCGGGTACGGGCCTGCGGCGGGCAGGTGCACGGCGTCACCGTCGAGCGGGTCCGGCCCGGCGACGACCAGGGTGCCGCCCACCTCGGCCAGGATCGCCCGCAGCTCGGCGGCGAGCGCGACCCGCTCGGCGCGCGGCAGGTCCTTCTCCCGTAGCACCACCCAGCGCACTCCCCCGCCCGCGGCCGCCGCGACCACCTCGACCAACGGCCGCCGCGCCACCCGCCGATCCGTCAGCACCACCACGCCCGACGGCACGACGGAGATCTTGGAAGATCGCGGCCCCGCCAGGGGCCGTTTCCGTCCGAGATCTACGGCAGCACACCCGATCACAGGTCCGGCCTTCCCTCGTTCGGGGTGGAGGCGAGGGCGTGGAAGCGCCGGGGGATGCGGCCCGCGCCGTACGCGAGGTGTCCGGCCTCCACCGCGCACCGCATGGCGGTGGCCATCGCCACCGGGTCGGCGGCCCGGGTGACCGCGCTGGCCAGCAGCACCGCGTCGCAGCCCAACTCCATGGCGAGCGCGGCGTCCGAGGCGGTGCCGATGCCGGCGTCGAGGATCACGGGCACGGCCACGCTCTGCCGGATCAGCCGGATGTGGTGCGGGTTGCTCACGCCCAGGCCGGAGCCGATCGGGGCACCGGCCGGCATCACCGCCGCGCAGCCCACGTCGGCCAGCCGCCGGGCCAGGATCGGATCGTCCGAGGTGTACGGCAGCACGGTGAACCCGTCCGCCACCAGCTCCTCGGCGGCGCGCAGCAGCTCCACCCCGTCGGGCAGCAGCGTGCGCTCGTCGCCGATCACCTCCAGCTTCACCCAGTCGGTGTCGAACGCCTCCCGGGCCAGGTGTGCCACCTTCACCGCCTCCGACGCGGTGTAGCAGCCGGCCGTGTTCGGCAGCACCCGTACGCCGCACCGGTCGAGCAGGCCGAGCAGGCCGCCGGCGGCGTCCGGCGCGGTGTCCACCCGGCGCAGCGCCACGGTGACCAGTTCGGTGCCGGAGGCGCGGATCGCCTGTTCCAGCACGTGCAGGTTGGCGGCGCCGCCGGTGCCGAGGACGAGCCGCGAGCCGAAGGTGAGCCCGCCGAGTTCGAACGGCATCCCGCTCACCCGCCCTGCGCGGCGCTGAGCACCTCGACCCGGTCGCCGTCGCGGAGGGTGGTCGCCGACCATCCGCCGCGCGGCACGACCTCGCCGTTGACCGCGACCGCCAGGCCGCGCCGCTGGTCGGTGGCCGCCCGGACCACGTCGGCCACGGTCGCTCCGCCGGGCAGGGTCCGCCCGGCACCGTTGACGATCAGTTCCATTTGCGCTCCTCCTCGGGTACGAACCGGGCCGGGGTGAACGGGGCGAGCAGCGGGTCCGGCTCGCCGGTGACGATCAGCTCGGTGACCAGGTCGGCGGTGACCGGGGTGAGGACGATGCCGTGCCGGTGGTGCCCGGTGGCGGCAAGCACGCCCGGCCGGCCGGGCAGCGGTCCGATGATCGGTGCGTTGTCCGGCGTACCGGGGCGCAGCCCGGCGGACGCCTCGACCAGGTCGTACTCGGCCAGCTCGGGGACCAGGTCGACGGCGGCGCGCAGCAGCCGGAGCACCGCGCCGGCGGTCACCTCGGTGTCGGCGCGCTCCTCGACGGTCGCCCCGACCACCACCTCGCCGCTGTACCGCGGCACCAGGTAGATCGACTCGCCGTCGGCGTACCCACGGATCACGTGCCGGAAGCCCGGCGCGCCGCGACCGGGCGCGCGGAGCCGGAGCACCTGCCCCTTCACCGGCCGGACCGGCAGCCCGGTGAGCGCCGCCGCCCCGCACCCGGCGGCGACCACGGTGACCCGGGCGTCCACGTCGGAGAGCCGGGCGACCGGCGCGGGGCGCAGCGCGACGCCGGCCCGCTCGGCCGCCACCCTCAGCGCGGCCACCAGCCGGCGCGGGTCGACCTGGTGGTCGCCGGGGGCGACCGCGCCGCCGCGCACCCGGGGGGCCAGCGCCGGTTCGCGGTCCCGCAACGCCGAAGGGCGCAGCGGCGTGATCGGCAGCCCCAACCCCTGCTGGTACGCCCAGAGCCGGCGCGCCTCGGCCAGATCGTCGGCGGTCAACCCGACCACCAGCGTGCCGTCGGTGCGGTACCCGACGTCGGTGCCGGCAGCCTCGGCCAGCTCGGCCGCGAAGGCCGGCCAACGGGCGGCGGACTCGGCGAGCAGCCCGGTCAGCTCGTGCTCGCCGAAGTACGCCTCGGCCACCGGCGACAGCATTCCGGCCGCCACGTGCGACGCCCCGGAGCCCGGCGTCGGATCGTGGACGACCACCCGCAGCCCGCGCTGCGCGCACCGCCACGCGATCGCCAACCCGACCGGTCCCGCCCCCACCACCGCGACGTCCGGAAGGAAGGGCCCCCTGTTAACGCCTCCGGTAGAGGAGGGGCCCCCTATTAACACGTCAGCGCCTCGATCAGCTCGGCGGTGACCCGCGCCGGGTCGGCGGCCTGCGACAGCGCACCGACCACCGCCACCCCGTACGCCCCGGCGGCTCGCAGCGCCGGCACCCTCGCGGCGGTCACCCCGCCGATCGCGATCAGCGGCACATCCACCGCCTCGGCGACCGCGCGTACCCCGTGCGGGCCGATCGGATCGGGCAGCCCCGCCTTGGTGGCGGTGGCGTGGCAGGGGCCCACGCCCAGATAGCTGGCGCCGCCGGCGACCGCCGCGACGGCGGTGCCCGGGTCCCGCGCGGTAACGCCGAGCACGGCGGTGGAGCCGAGCACCTGGCGGGCGGCTGCCACGGGCAGGTCGTCCGCGCCGACGTGGCCGCCGGCCGCGTCCACCGCGAGCGCCACGTGCAGCCGGTCGTTGACCAGGCAGGTCGCCTCGTACGGCCGGCACAGCGCGACCATCCGGCGGGCCAGCTCGTACGCCTCCCGGTCGGTGGCGTCATCCTCCATCCGGACCTGGACGACCAGTTCGGCGCGGGCAACCGGCAGTGCGGCGCGCAGCACGGCGAGCGGTTCCCGCCCCGGCCGGGTGTCGGTAATGAGATGCAGTCGTCCCAGGGACGGCACGGCAACACTCCTCCCTGCGCCGGCATTACCCGGATCAGGTTCGACGGTCGGGGGCTGTAGCCCCCCTCTCAGCCCGGTGCACCGGGCTCCCGTGGGTCACTTGCGGCCTACCGTACGACGTCCGCCGCGCATCCGCCAAGGGCGGGTGATACTTTTCCCACCCCTGCTGAGTGGAGGGCGTGGACAGCCGATCAGCGCCCCGCACGCGATGCGGCGCCGTACAGCAGGCTGCCCCGGCACCCGTGGGAACGGCACCGGGGCAGCGGAAAGCCCGGTCAGAGGAGGGCGTCGAGGGCGTCGAGGTCCTCGTCGGTGGGCTGCCAGGCGCCCGCCTCGGCGTTGGCGCGTACCTGCTCGGGCGTGGTGGCGCCAGCGATCACCGAGGTCACCGCCGGGCGGGCGGCGAGTCCGCCGATGGCCACCTGGAGCATGGAGAGCCCGCGCTCGGCCGCGTACGCCTCGATCGCCTCGATGGTGTCCCAGTTCGCCGCGGCCAGCCGCTCGGCGTACCGGCCGCCGCCGGCGAGCCGGCTGCCCGCGGGCGGCGCCTCGCCCCGGTGGTACTTGCCGGTGAGCAGGCCGTTGGCCAGCGGGAAGAACGGCAGCATGCCGAGGCCGAACCGCTCGCAGGCGGGAATGACCTCGGCCTCCACGCTCCGCTGCAGCAGGCTGTAGTGGTTCTGGGCGGAGATGAAGCGGGTCCGGCCCTGGGAGGAGGCGGTCCAGTCGGCGTCGGCGATCTGCCAGCCGGCGAAGTTCGAATTGCCGAGGTAGCGGACCTTGCCGGCGCGGACCAGGTCGTCCAGGGCGGCGAGGGTCTCGTCGATCGGGGTGCCCGGGTCGGGGTCGTGCATCTGGTACAGGTCGATGTGGTCGGTGCCGAGCCGGCGCAGCGACGCCTCGACCGCCCGGGCGATGTAGCGGCGGGCGCCCCGGGCGCCGTGGTCCGGCCCGTTCAGGCCGTGCATGTCCATGCCGAACTTGGTGGCGACCACCACGTCGTCCCGGTGGCCCTTGAGCGCCTGCCCGAGCAGTTCCTCGGAGCTGCCCTGCGGCTCACCGTAGATGTCGGCGGTGTCGAAGAAGTTGATCCCGGCGTCGAGCGCGGCCTCGACCACCGCCCGAGTGCCGTCGAGGTCGAGCTTGCGGCCGAAGTTGTTGCAGCCGACGCCGACCACGGACACCACGAGCCCGGAGTCGCCCAGCCGGCGGTAGGTCATCTCAGTCACGAGATTCACCCTATGCGGCAGGCAGGACCGCCACCGGACGGGCCGGGAACGTCGGCGGACCGACGCGGTGAGTCGTTCACGACATCACCTCCACAGCGTCGGCTGACCCTTGCTGGCCGCCGGCCCCGACGCGCCGGCACGGCACCCGATCAGCCGACGTCCCAGACCGGCTCGGGGGTCTCGACCACCTCGCCGTCGCCGCGGAACAGCACGAACCGGTCGAAGGAGCGGGTGAACCACCGGTCGTGGGTCACCGCGATCACCGTCCCCTCGAACGCGGCCAGCCCCGCTTCGAGCGCCTCGGCGGAGGCCAGGTCGAGGTTGTCGGTGGGCTCGTCGAGCAGCAGCAGGGTCGCGCCGGAGAGCTCCAGCAGCAGCACCAGGAAACGCGCCTGCTGCCCGCCGGAGAGCGTGCCGAACCGCTGGTCGCCCTGCCCGGCCAGCTCGTACCGGGACAGCGCCGCCATCGCCGCGTGCCGGTCCAGCCCGGCGCGGTGCTCGTCGCCCCGCCAGAGGATGTCGACCAGCGTCTTCTCCATCAGCTCCGGCCGGTCGTGGGTCTGCGAGAAATGGCCGGGCCGGACCCGGGCACCGAGGCGTACCACCCCGTCGTGGGCGACGGGTGCGAGCGCCGCCGCGCCGTCGACCGGGGTGTTGGCCGGGTCCGGGTCGGTGCCGCCGCGGGCCACCAGGCGGAGGAAGTGCGACTTGCCGGTCCCGTTGGCGCCGAGAACGGCGACCCGGTCGCCGTACCAGAGTTCCAGGTCGAACGGGCAGGTCAGGCCGTCGAGCTCAAGCTGCTCGGCGATCACCGCGCGCTTGCCGGTCCGCCCGCCGGTCAGCCGCATCCGGATGTCCTGGTCCTTCGGGGGTACGGGCGGCGGCCCGGCCTCCTCGAACTTGCGCAACCGGGTCTGCGCCGACTGATAACGCGAGGCCATGTCGGAGTTGTACGCGGCCTTCTGCTTGTACATCAGCATCAGCTCGCGCAGCTTCTGATGTTCCTCGTCCCAGCGGCGGCGCAGCTCGTCGAGGCGGGCGTGCCGGGCCACCCGCGCCTCGTGCCAGCTGGCGAAGCCACCCGGGTGCACCCAGGCGCTGGCGCCCTCGACGGTGACCACCCGGTCGGCGGTCTGGGCCAGCAGCTCCCGGTCGTGCGAGACGTAAAGCACCGACTTGCCGGACTCGCGCAGCCGCGCCTCCAGCCACCGCTTGCCCGGCACGTCGAGGAAGTTGTCCGGCTCGTCGAGGAGGAGCACCTCGTCGGTGCCCCGGAGCAGCAGTTCGAGGGCGAAGCGCTTCTGCTGGCCGCCGGAGAGGGTACGCACCGGACGGTCCCGGGCGGCGTCCCACGGCAGGTCGAGGACGATGGTGGCGACGGTGTCGAAGAGCACCTCCGCGTCGTACCCGCCGACCTCGCCCCAGGCGGCCAGGGCGTCCGCGTACGCGAGCTGGGCCTTGCCGGCGGCGGTGCTGTACTTGCCGCGGACCTCGGCCGCCTTCATGGCCGCCTCGGTCTCGGCGAGGCGGTGGCCGGCGTCGCGCAGCGCCGGCGGGGCGAGCGAGAGCGCCAGGTCGGCGAGCGTCGAGTCGTCCCCGATCATGCCGATGAACTGCCGCATCACGCCGAGGCCGCCGGAGCGGGCGATCGCCCCGGTCTTGACCGGCAGGTCGCCGGCGACCATCCGGAGCAGCGTGGTCTTGCCGGCGCCGTTCGGTCCGACCAGCGCCACCTTGGCGCCCTCACCGACCCGGAACGACACCTCGGCGAAGAGTTCCCGGCCGTCCGGGAGGATGTGCCCGACCCCTGCCACGTCCACGTAACCCACGCGGGCATCCTGCCGGAGAGGCCGGGGCGGGCGACACCCGATTATCGGGTGACCCGGAGCACCCGGTAGCCCTTCTGGCTGGCGTGCCGCTCGACCTGCCAGCCCTGCTCGACCAGCCAGTGGTGCAGCGAGTCCCCGCCGAGGTGCCGGGCGACGACCAGCCAGGCCATCCCGTCCGGGGCGAGCCGGGGCAGCCAGCGCAGCAGCAGTTCGTGCAGCTCCGCCTTGCCGATCCGGATCGGCGGATTAGACCAGATCTGCGCGAAGCGGACATCCTCCGGTACGTCGTCCGGCGCGACCACCCGGACCCGGTCGGCGACGCCCAGCCGGGCGGCGTTCGCGGCGGTGAGGTCGCGGGCCCGCTCATTGACGTCGACCGCCCACACGGCGGCGGACGACGCGCAGGTGGCCAGTACGCAGGTGATCGGCCCGAAGCCGCAGCCGACGTCGAGCAGCGGGCCGGTGGCGTCGGCGGCGGGCAGCTCGGCCTTGCGCAGCAGCACGGCGGTGCCGGCATCGAGGCGGTCGGCGGAGAAGACGCCGGCGGCCGAGGCGAGGGTGTAGTCCCGCCCGGCGACGGAGAACTCGACCTCGCGCGGCTGGGCGGCGGTCGCGGGTTCAGCGGTGAAGTAGTGGTCGCCGGTCACGTCGGGCATTGTCGCACCGCCCCGCGATGAGGCCGGCGACGGTGCCGACGGGTGGCTCCGGCACGCCACTCCGCCGGAATTTCCCGAAATTACCCTCTAAAGGGACAATCGGTCCTACTGTAACCCACATGGTGTATCGGTACGAGTCTGATGAGGACGCCTTCCTGGATTACCCGAGGCCCGGGTCGGACCCCTCCGCGCCCGGTGCACCGGAGCCTCCGTCTGCGGGCCCCTCACCGTCCCGTTTCCCCACCCCGTCGCTGCCACCGCCGGTCCGGCGCACCCGGCCGGCCGCCGCCGTCACCCCGGCGCCGCTCCGACCGCCGGCCGCCCCGGCCGCGCCCCGAACCAACCTTCCGGCACCGCCTCCGATGCCCGATGCGCCGCCCCCAGTCGCTGCCGCACCGCCCCCGGTCGCTGCCGCACCACTCCCGGTGTCGGCGCCCCCGAACCCGGTCCTCCCGCCGGCCGAGCCAGTGGCTCCGTCCGGGTCCCACCCCGTCGATGGCCGGCGCGGCGGCGGTCGGGCCTGGCAGGTGCTGATCGGCGGTGCCGCCGTGCTGGTGCTGCTCGCCCTCTGCGGGTTGGCCGTAGCCACCCTGCTGCAGAACCAGACCAAGACGCCGCCGGCCGCCCAGCCGAGCGACCAGCCCGTGGTCGAGCAGTCGGCCACGGCCGGCGCGAGGGACCTCGACTCCCGGGACACCGACCAGCTGGCGCTCACCGCCAAGGAGGTCTTCCCCGGCAAGGGGCTGGCAGTCAGCGACGGCCGGCCCGCCTACCGGGTGCTCAAAACGCAGGCCAGCGCCAACTGCGGGGTAGCGGCGACCGGCGAGGTCAGCGACCTGCTGGCCCGGCTCGGCTGCAACCAGGTGGTCCGGGCCACGCTCCGCTCCCCCGACGGCGATCACCTGCTCACCGCCGGGCTGTTCAACCTGACGGACGCGGCCAGCGCCCAGCGGGCCCGGGATCAGCTCCGGCAGATACTCGATGAGCGGCAGGGCCGCTTCCAGGGCATGGCGGCCGGCGACGACACCGAGACCGTGGCCACGGCGGCCGCCCGGGTCGGCTGGCAGGTACGCGGCCACTACCTCGCCTACTGCCTGGTCACCCGGGCCGACGGGGAACGGATCAGCTCCACCGATGCCAAGAGCCGCGACATCCTCTACGACATGATCGAGGCCTACCTGAACCGCAGCGTGCTGGAGCGGCGGGCGAACGGCGGGGTGACCAACCAGCCCACCGCGAGCCCGACGGACGGCACCACCAACCAGTCCAGCACCAGCGGCCGGAGATCGTCCGGGAACTGACCGCACCGCGAGCGCAACCCCGACGGCGGCCCTCGCGGTCAGGCTGGCCGCTGTCGGCGCTCGTGCCGGTGGTGCGCGGTCAGCCCTCGGCGACCGGTACGCGGAGCCGGCGGGTGAGGGCGGCGCGGCGGGCGTACTCGGCGGGGTCCGCCGGGTAGCCGACCTCAACCAGGGCCAGCCCGTGCGCCGGGGCCACGGTGACCTCGCTGGACCGTTCCCGGCGGGTCAGCAGGCCGGCCGGCCAGCCGACGGGCCGGCGACCGTCCCCGGCGACCAGCATCGCGCCGACCAGGCTGCGCACCATGTTCTGGCAGAACGCGTCGGCCTGCACCGTGGCGACCAGGATCCCGTCCGGATCCCGCCGCCAGTCCAGCCGGGTCACCTCGCGCAGCGTGGTGGCGTTCTCCTTACGCCGGCAGTACGCGGCGAAGTCGTGCTCCCCCACCAGGCCGGCCGCCGCGGCGTTCAGCGCTGCCAGGTCGAGCGGCCTCGGCCAGGCCAGCGTGTCCTTCCGGCGCAGCGGCTCGGCGCCCCAGGGGGCGTCGGTTACCCGGTACTCGTAGCGGCGGAAGGTGGCCGAGAAGCGGGCGTCGAAGTCGGCGGGCACCTCGGCCATCGCGCGTACCCGCACGTCGGTCGGGAGCAGCCGGGCCAGCCGGCGCAGCAGCCTGCCCTCGTGCTGCCGCCAGACCTCGGCCGGCAGGTCGACGTGGCAGACCTGACCGGTGGCGTGCACTCCGGCGTCGGTCCGGCCGGCCACGGTCAGCCCGGTCGCGGTGCCCGCGCCGAGGACCAGGTCCAGCGCCTCGACGAGCACCCCGGCGACGGTACGCCGGGTGGGCTGAGCGGCCCAGCCGGAGAAGTCGGTGCCGTCGTACGAGACGTCCAGCCGCAGCCGGGTCCGCTCGTCCACCTCGTACCTCCCGTTGACGCCGTCGGGCCCGGCACCCCAGACAGGGGTGCCGGGCCCGACGATGGTGACTCTGCTCAGGCCTTGTTCTCGTTGGCCTCGTCGTCGTCCTCGCGCGCCTGCACGGTGTCACCGGAGGCGTGCACCGGCGGCTCGGAGTCCTGGTCGGCCGGGGCCGGGGTCTCCTCGGCCGGGGCCAGGGCCTCGACCTTGTCCTGCTGCGCGGCCTTGCGGGCGGCGGTCTTCTTGTTCGCCTTCGGCTCGGCGACCTGAAGCTCCTCCACCAGCTCGATGATCGCCATCGGAGCGGCGTCACCCTTGCGCGGGCCGGTCTTCACGATCCGGGTGTAGCCACCGTTGCGGTTGGCGTACCGGGGCGCGATCTGGTCGAACAGGCTGTAGACCACGTCCTTGTCCTTGACGACGGCCAGCACCCGCCGACGCGAGGCGAGGTCGCCCCGCTTGGCCTTGGTGATCAGCTGCTCGGCCAGCGGACGCAGCCGCCGGGCCTTCGTCTCGGTGGTCTGGATCTTGCCGTGCTGGAACAGCGAGGTGGCCAGGTTGGCCAGCATCAGCCGCTCGTGCGCGGGGCTGCCGCCGAGGCGGGGGCCCTTGGTGGGCGTGGGCATTGTTGGTGCTCCTCAGATGTGGCGGCAGCCGGACTTAGAGCTGCTCGGTCTCGCGGTAGTCGTCGGTGTCGTAGTCGGCCTCGCCGAAGGCGTCCACGACGTGCGCCGGGTCGAAGTTCGGAGCCGAGTCCTTCAGCCCCAGGCCCATCCCGGCGAGCTTCATCTTGACCTCGTCGATCGACTTCTGACCGAAGTTCCGGATGTCGAGGAGGTCCGCCTCGGTACGCCCGATCAGCTCACCAACGGAGTTGATGCCCTCGCGCTTGAGGCAGTTGTAGGAGCGGACGGTGAGGTCCAGCTCCTCGATCGGCAGAGCCAGGTCCGCCGCCAGCTGGGCGTCCTGCGGGGACGGCCCGATGTCGATGCCCTCGGCGGTCTCGTCCAGCTCCCGGGCCAGCCCGAACAGCTCGACCAGCGTCGAGCCGGCCGAGGCCAGCGCGGTACGCGGGCCCATCGACGGCTTGGTCTCGACGTCGATGATCAGCCGGTCGAAGTCGGTCCGCTGCTCGACGCGGGTCGCCTCGACGCGGTACGTCACCTTGAGCACCGGCGAGTAGATCGAGTCGACCGGGATCCGGCCGATCTCGGCGCCCGCCTGCTTGTTCTGCGCCGCCGTGACATAGCCGCGACCCCGCTCGACGGTCAGCTCCATGTCGAGCCGGCCCTTGCCGTTCAGGGTGGCGAGCTTCAGGTCCGGGTTGTGCACCGAGACACCGGCCGGGGGCTGGATGTCGCCGGCGGTCACGTCGCCCGGGCCCTGCTTGCGCAGGTACATGCTGACCGGCTCGTCGTGCTCGGAGCTGACGCAAAGCTCCTTGATGTTCATGACGAGCTCGACCACGTCCTCCTTGACGCCGGGGATGGTGGTGAACTCGTGCAGCACGCCGTCGATCTTGATCGAGGTGACGGCCGCACCCGGGATGGACGACAGCAGCGTACGCCGCAGCGAGTTGCCCAGGGTGTAGCCGAAGCCCGGCTCCAGCGGCTCGATGGTGAACCGGGACCGCGTCTCGTTGATCGACTCCTCGGAGAGGGTCGGTCGCTGGCTGATGAGCATCTTTTCTCTTCTCTTCCGGGGCGCCCGCCATATGACGCCCACGACACAAACTGTTCCGGTGGCCCGCCCGGAGGGCGGGCCACCGCAACGAGCCCTTACTTCGAGTAGAGCTCGACGATCAGCTGCTCCTGGACCTGGGTGTCGATCACCTGGCGGGCCGGGAGCGAGTGCACGAGGATCTTCATCTGGCTCGGGATGGCCTCCAGCCACGCCGGAACGGTCCGCGAGCCGGCCTCACCCTGCGCCACCAGGAACGGGGTGAGCTCCTTGCTCTTGGCACGCACCTCGATGATGTCGTGCTCCTTGACCCGGAACGACGGGATGTCGACCTTCTTGCCGTTCACCGTGAAGTGACCGTGCTTGACCAGCTGACGGGCCATGTCCCGGGACTTGGCGTAGCCGGCCCGGTAGACCACGTTGTCCAGCCGCGACTCGAGGATCTGCAGGAGGACCTCACCGGTCTTGGCCTGCTTGCCCACGGCCTCCTCGTAGTAACCGCGGAACTGCTTCTCCAGCACGCCGTAGACCCGGCGAGCCTTCTGCTTCTCACGGAGCTGGAGCAGGTACTCCGTCTCCTTGGTGCGGCCGCGGCCGTGCTGCCCGGGCGGGAACGGCCGGGACTCGAACGGGCACTTCGGACCATCGCACTTGCTGCCCTTGAGGAACAGCTTCATCTTCTCCCGCCGGCAACGGCGGCAGTCAGCACCGGTGTAACGAGCCATCTCTCTCTAACCTCTCAGACCCGGCGACGCTTCGGCGGACGGCAACCGTTGTGCGGCTGCGGGGTGACGTCGGAGATCTGCCCGACCTCCAGCCCGACGGCCTGCAGCGAACGGATGGCGGTCTCCCGGCCGGAGCCGGGGCCCTTGACGAACACGTCAACCTTGCGCATGCCGTGATCCATCGCCCGACGCGCGGCGGCCTCGGCGGCCAGCTGCGCGGCGAACGGGGTCGACTTGCGCGAGCCCTTGAAGCCGACCTGGCCGGAGGAGGCCCAGGAGATGACGGCACCGGTCGGGTCCGTGATGGACACGATGGTGTTGTTGAAGGTGCTCTTGATGTGCGCCTGCCCGTGGGCGACGTTCTTGCGTTCCTTGCGCCGGACCTTCTTGACAGCGGCTCCGGCACGAGCCTTCGGTGGCATAAGTCTGTGCGCTCCTAGTTACTTCTTGCCGGGCTTCTTCTTGCCGGCGACGGTCCGCTTCGGGCCCTTCCGGGTCCGCGCGTTGGTCTTGGTCCGCTGGCCACGCACGGGCAGGCCCCGGCGGTGCCGAATGCCCTCGTAGCAGCCGATCTCGACCTTGCGGCGGATGTCAGCGGCGACCTCGCGGCGCAGGTCACCTTCAACCTTGTAGTTGCCCTCGATGTGATTACGGAGCTGGACCAGCTCCTCATCCGTGAGGTCCCGAGCGCGCTTGTCCGGCGAGATGCCGGTGGCGGCGAGCGTCTCCAGGGCGCGGGTACGGCCGACCCCGAAGATGTAGGTGAGCGCGATCTCCATCCGCTTCTCGCGGGGGAGGTCCACGCCGACTAGACGTGCCATGTGCGGGCGTACTCCTCGTGATATGTGGCGGAGGTGTGGACCCGTCCCACCCCGCTACCGACCGGCCCTGTCCTTCCGGCGCGATCAGCGCCGGCGACCGGGATCGGTCGCTGCCCGAGCGGGCCCCGGCCTCCGACCGGGGGTCCACCACGAGGAGGTACGCACTGCGTACCGCTCGCGGCTGGGACGAGCTGATGATGTGTTTGTCGGGATCTGCGACCCGGGCCTGTTCCGCCGCCGCTCGTCACGGTCGGCGGGAACGGCTCAGCCCTGGCGCTGCTTGTGGCGCGGGTCGCTGCAGATGACGATGACCCGGCCGTGCCGGCGGATCACCTGGCACTTGTTGCAGATCCTCTTGACGCTCGGCTTGACCTTCACGGTTGCCTTACTTCCCATCTGGCCCGGAGACGCGACGATGCGCGACGCCGGACGTCGAAGACGGACACGGGGACGTCCCGGCCGTCGTCAGGCTTACTTGTAGCGGTAGACGATGCGCCCGCGGGTCAGGTCGTACGGCGAGAGTTCGACGACGACCCGGTCCTCAGGCAGGATGCGGATGTAGTGCTGCCGCATCTTGCCGCTGATGTGAGCCAGCACCTTGTGACCGTTCGCGAGCTCCACCCGGAACATGGCGTTCGGCAGGGGCTCGATGACCCGACCCTCGATCTCGATGGCTCCGTCTTTTTTCGGCATGTCCTCCGCTGTCCTGACGTCGGTTGCTCCGGATGGCCCACAACGCCTTACACGGGTGAACTGACCAAGATCAGAGAACCCGCGCCAGCCGCGGCTCCGGCACCCACCGAAGCGCTTGGTGGGCATGCCGGAGTGGACGCTGTGCGCCGATCCAAAAGTGTACGCCCGCCTGCGCGTCGTCGCCAAACCGACCGACCCGCCCGCCGGGAAAATCCGCCACCCCGCCGACTTGCTGTGACACCGATCACAACAGCCTCGGGTCACCGCGCCCGGCGCCGCTCCCGGCGGTCTCGGCGGTCTCGGCCGGTGGGGTGCCAGCGCGCCCCGCCGGCCTGGCCGCTCATGGTCCGCAGCAGCAGGAGCACACCCCACGGCCCGATCGCCCAGGCCGGCCAGTAGTAGCCGACGTGCCCGGACCCGAGCGAGGAGATCAGCCAGATCGCGTTGACGATCCCGGCGACCCGCAACCACGGCATCCAGATCCCGAGCAGCCACCCGCCGCCGCGCTCCGCCACGACAGCCGTCCCAGCGTCCTCCGTCACCGAGCCGGCCGGGGGCGGCGGCGTCGCCGCGGGCACAACCGCCGCGCGCTCCGCCGGCGTCGGCCCGGGCAGGTCGGCCACCACCGCGTCCAGGTCGGCGTACGTCTTCGCGGAGTACGTCCGGACCAGTCGTTCGTCGTACTCGTGCAGGTCGAGCCGGCCCTCCTCCAGCGCCAGCCGGAGCCGCTCCGCCGTGGCCTCGCGGTCGGCGTCGGCCGCCCGCATCCCGCTCTGCCCGTCCATGACGGCAAGCATGACATCGGCACGCCACTTGCCGGTAACGCCATTACCGAACGAGCGGCTTGGCCGGCGCGACCTCAAGGCATGCTTCAGTCGGACGCTGACCGAGGCGGTGGGGGCACCCCGTGGCCGTCGGCGGGCGCGGGGCGGCGCCTACGGATCAACCGCCGGGCATGCCAGGCCGGACGCGGGCCGGTCAGACGGCCGGGGAGTCCGCCGGCTGACGGGCGGTGACCAGGTCGCCGAGGCGCCCCCTGCCGCCGTCCTCGGCGGTCAGCACCCACACGCCGTCGTCCAGCAGGGCCATCGAGTGCTCGACGTGCACCGCCATCGACCCGTCCCGGGTCACCACCGTCCAGCCGTCGGCCAGCTCGACCGTGCGCGGCGAGCCCATCGTGATCATCGGCTCGATGGCCAGCGCCATGCCCGACACCAGCCGGGGACCCTTGCCGGGGCGGCCGTGGTTGAGCACGTGCGGGTCCTGGTGCATCTCGGTGCCGATGCCGTGCCCGCCGTACCCGTCGACGATGCCGTACCGGCCGGCCTTGCGGACGGCGTGTTCCACCGCGTGCGAGATGTCGGTGAGCCGGCCCTTCCCGCTGGCCGCGCCGCGGGCGGCGGCGGCGATCCCGGCCCACATCGCGTCCTCGGCGGCCGCGGCCATCTTGAGCAGGGCGGGGTCGGTCTCGCCGACCCCGACGGTGATGGCCGCGTCGCCGTGCCACCCGTTCAGCACCGCGCCGCAGTCGATCGAGATCAGGTCGCCCTCGCGGAGCACCTGCTTCGGCGACGGGATGGCGTGCACCACCTGCTCGTTGACCGAGGAGCAGATCGACGCCGGGTAGCCGTGGTAGCCCTTGAACGACGGGACGGCGCCGGCCTCACGGATGGTGGACTCGGCGATCGCATCAAGATCGGCGGTACTCACCCCGGAGGCGACCGCTTCCCGCATCAGACGCAGCGCGCGGGCGACCACCAGACCGGCGGCCCGCATCATCTCGATCTGATCGGGGGTCTTCAGCTGGATGTCCAGCTGGGGACGACGCATGGGAGGCGTTACCTTTCGTTGCGCGGAACAGCGGGGCACGTCGGGACGTACCCCGCTGTTCGCACTCTATCCGCCGGAGCCCGGGCGGGACGTCAGCCGCCGTACGACCGCAGGGCATCGATGGCGCGGACGGTGACGTCCTCCACCGGCCCGGTCGCGTCGATGCCGACCAGCTTGCCCTGGGCGCCGTAGTAGTCGACCAGCGGCGCGGTCTTCTCCGCGTACTCCCGGAGCCGGGCCGCGATCGTCTCCGGCTTGTCGTCGTCCCGCTGGAACAGCTCGCCGCCGCAGCGGTCGCAGATGCCGGGCCGGGTGGTGGCGTCGAACTCGACGTGCCAGATCTTGCCGCAACCGCGGCAGGTACGCCGGCCGGAGAGCCGCCGGATCACCTCGTCGTCGTCGACGACCAGCTCCAGCACCAGGTCCAGCGCGGTGCCGAGGTCGGCGAGGAGCTTGTCCAGCGCGGCGGCCTGCGGCGTGGTACGCGGGAAGCCGTCGAGGAGGAAGCCCTCGCTGGCGTCCGGCTCGGCGAGCCGGTCGCGCACCATGTTGATGGTGACCTCGTCCGGGACCAGCTTGCCGGCGTCCATGTACCGCTTGGCCTCGACCCCCAGGGCAGTGCCCTGGGAGACGTTGGCCCGGAAGATGTCTCCGGTCGAGATCTTCGGCACCGAGAGGTGCGCGGCGATGAACTCCGCCTGTGTGCCCTTGCCCGCGCCCGGCGGGCCAACCAGAACGAGTCGCATCTACCGCAGGAACCCTTCGTAGTTCCGCTGCATGAGTTGGCTCTCGATCTGCTTCACGGTCTCCAGACCGACGCCGACCATGATGAGCACAGCGGTGCCGCCGAACGGGAAGTTCTGGAACTGCTGGCTGTCGAGCCAGATGAAGAAGAAGTTCGGGAGGATCGCGATGACGCCCAGGTAGGTCGCGCCCGGCAGGGTGATCCGGCTGAGGATGAAGTCGAGGTACTCGGCGGTCGGCTTGCCGGGGCGGATGCCCGGCACGAAGCCGCCGTACTTCTTCATGTTGTCCGCGACCTCGGTCGGGTTGAACGTGATCGACACGTAGAAGTACGTGAAGAAGATGATCAGCAGGAAGTAGATCGCGATGTGCTCCGGCGCGCTCGCCTTCACGATGTGGTTCTGGATCCAGGCCTGGGTCTTGCCCGGGTTGGTCTGGTCGAAGAACTGGAGCGCGAGCTGCGGCAGGTAGAGCAGCGACGAACCGAAGATGACGGGGATGACGCCGGCCTGGTTCACCTTCAGGGGGATGTAGGTGGAGGTGCCGCCGTACATCCGCCGGCCGATCATGCGCTTGGCGTACTGCACCGGGATCCGGCGCTGGGCCTGCTCGATGAAGGTGACCAGGGTGATGACGACCAGCACCAGGATGATCACCAGGGCGAACATCCCCCAGCCCTTGGTGGTCTTGATCTTCCAGCCCTCGCTGGGGAGCCGGGCGGCGATCGAGGTGAAGATCAGGACGGACATGCCGTTGCCGACGCCGCGGTCGGTGATCAGCTCACCGAGCCACATCACCACACCGGTGCCAGCGGTCATGGTCATGACCAGGATGCCCAGGGTCAGCCAGTCCGGGATACCGGTGTCGCGGGGAACGATGGGGAACTGGTCGCAGCGGTTCTGGAACAGCTGCCCGGAGCGGGCCAGCGCCACGAACGCCGAGGACTGCAGGATGCCCAGACCCAGGGTCAGGTAGCGGGTGTACTGGGTGATCTTCGCCTGGCCGGCCTGGCCCTCCTTGCGGAGTTGCTCCAGCCGCGGGATGACCACCGTCAGCAGCTGCAGGATGATCGACGCGGTGATGTAGGGCATGATGCCCAGCGCGAAGACCGAGAGCTGCAGCAGCGCCCCGCCGGAGAAGAGGTCCAGCAGGTTCAGCACACCGCTGCTGTTCTGGACCAGATCGAGGCACTTCTGCACGTTGCCGTACGAGACGCCTGGGCTGGGCAGGGTAGCGCCGAGCCGGTAGATCGCAATGATGCTTACCGTAAACAGCAGCTTCTTGCGCAGGTCAGGCGTACGGAACGCACTGAGAAAGGCGGACAGCAACTTCTTCCTCCTGCGCGAGGCGGGCCGCCGGTGATGAACCCTGGCGGGGTGGGGTGGGTGCCGGGCCGGTGCCCGATATCCATGACTGGGAAGGGACTCTAACAGCCCGATCCCGGTCGGGGCAGATGTGCCCGGCTACATAAAACGAATCTGATGTTACCCGGCGCACATTCGCCGGGGTGAGCATGGCGCCCGCCCAGTCGCGGACAACTGAGCGGGCGCCACGAATCCTGCCCTTACAGCTCGGTGACGGAGCCACCGGCGGCGGTGATCTTCTCCTTCGCCGACGCGCTGAACGCGTGCGCCGATACCTGGAGAGCCACGCCGCCGAGGTCGCCGGTCCCGAGCACCTTGACCGGCTGGCCCTTGCGGACCGCGCCGGCCTCGACCAGCTCGACCGGGCCGACCTGGCCGCCGTTCGGGAAGAGCTCGGCGAGCCGGTCCAGGTTCACCACCTGGAACACGACCTTGAACTTGTTGCGGAAGCCCTTCATTTTCGGCAGGCGCATGTGGATGGGCATCTGCCCACCCTCGAACGCCGGCGAGATGTTCTTCCGGGCCTTGGAACCCTTGGTACCGCGACCGGCGGTCTTGCCCTTGGAGCCCTCACCGCGACCCACGCGGGTCTTCTCGGTCTTGGCTCCGGGTGCCGGACGCAGGTGGTGGACCTTGATCGTCATTACTCGACCTCCTCGACCTTCACGAGGTGGTTGACCGTGAAGATCATGCCACGGATCTCCGGCCGGTCCTCCTTGACCACCACGTCGTTGATCCGCTTGAGACCGAGCGAACGCAGCGAGTCACGCTGGTTCTTCTTGGTCCCGATCTCGGACCGGACCTGGGTGACCTTCAGGCGCGCCATCAGGAAGCCACCCCCGCCCGCGACGCCAGCATCGCGGCCGGCGCAACGTCCTCGACCGGCAGACCACGACGGGCCGCGACCGCCTCCGGCGACTCGAGCGCCTTCAGGGCCGCCACCGTGGCGTGCACGATGTTGATCGGGTTGGACGAGCCGAGGCTCTTGGAGAGCACGTCGTGGATGCCCGCGCACTCCAGGACGGCACGCACCGGACCGCCGGCGATGACGCCCGTACCGGCCGAGGCCGGCTTGAGCAGCACCACGCCGGCCGCGTCCTCGCCCTGCACCGGGTGCGGGATCGAGGCGCCGATCCGCGGCACCTTGAAGAAGTGCTTCTTGGCCTCCTCGACGCCCTTGGCGATCGCCGCGGGCACCTCCTTGGCCTTTCCGTAGCCCACGCCGACGGTGCCGTCGCCGTCGCCGACGATCACCAGGGCGGTGAAGCTGAAGCGACGACCACCCTTCACGACCTTGGCGACGCGGTTGATCGCGACGACCCGCTCGAGGTGCGGGGTCTTCTCGACGGGCGCGTTTCCGCGGCCGCCCTCACGGCGGTTGTCGCGGCGACCACCCTCGTTGCCACCGGACCCGCCGCCACGGCGCTGTTGACCTGGCATCAGCAGCCTTCCTTCTCTCTCGTGACGGGGTTTCTAGAACTCGAGCCCGGCTTCGCGGGCGGCGTCGGCAAGCGCGGCGACCCGCCCCGCGTACCGGTTGCCACCACGGTCGAAGACGACCTTCGAGACGCCGGCGGCCTTGGCGCGCTCGGCGAGCAGTGCGCCGACCTTGCCGGCCAGGGCGCTCTTGTCGCCCTCGGCGCCGCGCAGCGAGGCGTCCATGGACGAGGCCGACGCCAGGGTGTGCCCCTTGGTGTCGTCCACGATCTGGGCGACCATGTGCCGCAGCGAACGGGTGACCACCAGGCGGGGACGCTCGGCGGTGCCGCTGATGTTCTTGCGGACCCGGAAGTGCCGACGCGCACGCCCGACGGCACGCTTGGCGGCGACGCCGCGGCGGCGCTTGAGCAGCGTGGCGCTCACTTCTTACCTGCCTTTCCAGCCTTACGGCGGATGACCTCGCCCTGGTATTTCACGCCCTTGCCCTTGTAGGGCTCCGGCGGACGGATCTTCCGGATGTTGGCGGCGACCTCGCCGACCTGCTGCTTGTCGATGCCGGCCACGTGGAACAGCGTCGGCTTCTCCACCGTGAAGGTGATGCCGTCCGGCGCCGGCACGAGGACCGGGTGCGAGAACCCGAGCGCGAACTCGAGGTCCTTGCCCTTGGCGGTCACCCGGTAACCGGTGCCGGCGATCTCGAGGCTCTTGCGATAGCCCTCGGTCACCCCGACGATCATGTTGGCCACCAGCGTACGGCTCAGGCCGTGCAGCTCCTTGGCCTTGCGCTCGTCGTTCGGCCGGTTGACGTGCAGCGCGCCGTCCTCGCCCCGCTCCGCCGTGATCGGCTCGGCCAGCACGTGGCTCAGCTCGCCCTTCGGGCCCTTGACCTTGACGGTCTGGCCGTCGATCGTGATGTCGACGCCGGCAGGCACCGGGATCGACTTACGTCCAATACGCGACATTTCTACCTGTCTCCCGTTACCAGACGAAGGCGAGGACTTCCCCGCCAACGCTCCGCTTGCGGGCCTGCCGGTCGGTGAGCAGCCCGTGGGACGTCGAAATGATCGCCACGCCCAGCCCGCCGAGCACCCGCGGGAGCCCGTCCGACTTGGCGTAAACCCGCAGACCGGGCTTGGACACGCGCTTGATGCCGGCCAGGCTCCGCTCCCGGTTCTGGCCGTACTTCAGCTCGACGACCAGTCGCTTGCCGACGGCGCCCTCCTCGGGCTCCTCGACCGACCAGGTGGCGATGTAACCCTCGGCCTTGAGGACCTCGGCGATGTTCGCCTTGATCTTCGAGTAGGGCATCGTCACCCGGTCGTGGTACGCCTGGTTGGCGTTACGCAGACGCGTGAGCATGTCTGCGATCGGGTCGGTCATCGTCATGAAATTCGTCAACCTTTCTCGCCGCGGTTCCCCGGGCCGGAGCCCGGGGCCTACGGCGAAGAGACAGTTCAGCTGACGCGCGAAGCGCGCCGGGCTAGTTACCAGGAAGCCTTGGACACGCCGGGCAGCTCACCGCGGTGGGCCATCTCCCGGATGCACACCCGGCAGAGACCGAACTTGCGGTAGACCGCCTTCGGACGCCCGCACCGCTGGCAGCGGGTGTACGCGCGAACCGAGAACTTCGGCTTCGCGGCCGCCTTGAGGATCAGCGCCTTCTTGGCCATCTCAGTTCTCCTTGAACGGGAAGCCCAGGAGCTTGAGCAGCGCCCGGCCCTCGTCGTCGGTCGTGGCGGTCGTGACCACCGTGATGTCCATGCCCCGCTGGCGATCGATCTTGTCCTGGTCGATCTCGTGGAACACCGACTGCTCGGTCAGACCGAACGTGTAGTTGCCGTGCCCGTCGAGCTTGCGCCCGTCGAGGCCACGGAAGTCGCGGATACGCGGCAGCGCGATGGACAGCAGCCGGTCCAGGAACTCCCACATCCGGTCGCCCCGCAGGGTGACCTTCGCGCCGATCGGCATGCCCTCACGGAGCTTGAACTGCGCGATGGACTTGGTCGCCCGCCGCACCTGCGGCTTCTGGCCGGTGATGGTGGCCAGGTCGCGGACGGCGCCATCGATCAACTTGGCGTCCCGGGCGGCCTCGCCGACACCCATGTTGACGACGATCTTGACCAGCCGCGGCACCTGCATCGGGTTGCCGTAGCTGTACTGCTTCTGCAGTTCGGCCGCGATCTCGCTGCGGTACCGCTCCTTGAGGCGCGGCATGGTCTTGGTTTCGGTAGCCGTGGTCATCACAGGTCCTTACCGGTGCTACGCGCGATGCGGACCTTCTGGCCGTTGTCGTCGATCCGGTAACCGACGCGGGTCGGCTTGCCGTCGGAGTCCAGGACCATCACGTTCGAGACGTGGATCGGGGCCTCCTGGGTGACGATGCCACCGGTCTTGGCGCCACGCTGGGTGGTGCTGATGCGGGTGTGCTTCTTGACCCGGTTCACGCCCTCGACCAGGACCTTGTCCTGCCGCGGGTAGGCCGCGATGACCTTGCCCTTGGCACCCTTGTCCTTGCCGGCGATGACGACGACCGTGTCGCCCTTCTTGACCTTCACGGTCACAACACCTCCGGCGCGAGAGAGATGATCTTCATGAACCGCTTGTCCCGCAGCTCCCGACCGACCGGGCCGAAGATACGGGTACCGCGCGGGTCCCCACCGTCCTTGATGATGACGGCGGCGTTCTCGTCGAAGCGGATGTACGAGCCGTCCGGCCGCCGCTTCTCCTTGGCGGTGCGAACAACGACGGCCTTGACGACGTCGCCCTTCTTCACACCGGCACCGGGGATCGCGTCCTTGACCGTGGCCACGATGACGTCGCCGATGCTCGCGTAGCGCCGACCGGAGCCACCGAGAACCCGGATGCACAGGATCTCCCGGGCACCCGTGTTGTCGGCGACGCGCAGTCGCGACTCCTGCTGAATCACGTCTATCTCCTATGTCTGCCGGTTCTCCGGCCGCCTTCACGGGCGGCCGGAGCCTGGCGGAACCTGCGCCCGACCGATGCCGGCCGAGCTCGAGCCTTCGCTACTTGGCCTTCTCGAGGATCTCCACGAGCCGCCACCGCTTGGTGGCGGACAGCGGCCGGGTCTCCATGATCAGGACCCGGTCGCCGATGCCGGCCGAGTTCTGCTCGTCGTGCACCTTCAGCTTGCTGGTCCGGCGCATGATCTTGCCGTACAGCGCGTGCTTGACTCGGTCCTCGACCTCGACCACGACGGTCTTTTCCATCTTGTCGCTGACCACGAGGCCCTCACGCACCTTGCGGCGGGCCCGCGCGGCGGCGGTGGTGGTGTTCTCACTCATGATGCAGTCACCTCAGTCGGCGCGGCCGAGAGACCCAGCTCACGCTCACGCATGATCGTGTAGATCCGGGCGATCTCCCGACGGATGACCTGCAGCCGCCGGTTGTTGTCCAGCTGCCCGGTTGCGGCCTGCACGCGGAGGTTGAACAGCTCCGCCTTCGCCTCGCGCAGCTTCGTGACCAGCTCCTCCTCGGAGAGCTCACGCAGCTCGGAGGCCTTGACGCCCGCTGCCATCAGGATTCACCCACTTCGCGCGTAACAATGCGGCACTTCATCGGGAGCTTGTGGATCGCGCGACGCATCGCCTCTCGCGCGATCTGCTCGTTCGGGAAGGACATCTCGAAGAGAACCCGCCCGGGCTTGACGTTGGCGACCCACCACTCGGGTGAACCCTTACCGGAACCCATCCGGGTTTCCGCCGGCTTCTTGGTGAGGGCCTGGTCCGGGAAGATCGTGATCCAGACCTTGCCACCACGCTTGATGTGGCGGGTCATCGCGATACGCGCCGACTCGATCTGGCGGTTGGTCACGTACGCCGGCTCGAGAGCCTGGATCCCGAACTCGCCGAACACCACCCGGTTACCGCCCTTGGACGCGCCGTGGCGGTCCGGGTGGTGCGGCTTGCGGAAGCCCTTCGGGGGCTTGCGCGGCATCAGCATCTGTCAGCCCTCCTGCTGCGTTTCTGCCGGCTGAGTGACGGCCGCGGCGACGGCGCCGGCGTCAACCGACTCGCCGCTCGGCGTCTCGGCCTGCTGCGCGATGGTGGTCGCGGCAGCGCGGCCGGCCTCGGTGCCACCGGCGGTCGTGCCGGACGAACCCGACCGGCCACGGCGCGGCCGCTCAGGGCGGTCGCCGCGCTCACGGCGCGGGCGGGACGGACCGGCCTCGGCCGGAGCCTCCCGGCCCGGGACCGCGTCGCCCTTGTAGATCCAGACCTTCACGCCGATCCGGCCGAAGGTGGTACGGGCCTCGAAGAAGCCGTACTCGATGTTGGCCCGCAGCGTGTGCAGCGGAACCCGGCCCTCGCGGTAGAACTCGGTCCGGCTCATCTCGGCGCCGCCGAGGCGGCCCGAGACCTGCACCCGGATGCCCTTGCAGACCGGGTTCTTCATCGCGGACTGCATCGCCTTGCGCATGGCCCTACGGAAGCTGACCCGGCTGGACAGCTGCTCGGCGACGCCCTGGGCGACCAGCTGCGCGTCCGACTCGGGGCTCTTCACCTCGATGATGTTCAGCTGGACCTGCTTGCCGGTGAGCTTCTCCAGCTCGCCCCGGATCCGGTCGGCCTCCGCACCCTTACGGCCGATGACGATGCCCGGCCGGGCGGTGTGGATGTCGACGCGGACCCGGTCCCGGGTGCGCTCGATGTCGACCTTGGAGATGCCGGCGCGCTCCAGGCCCTTGGACATCATCCGGCGGATCTTGACGTCCTCGCCGATGTAGTCCTTGTAGAGCTTGTCCGCGAACCAGCGGGACTTCCAGTCGGTCGAGATGCCGAGCCGGAACCCAGTGGGGTGAACCTTCTGACCCATTACTCGGCACCTTCCGTCGTGCTCTGCCCATCGGCGCCCTCGGCCTGCTTGGCCGGCGCGGCCTTCTTCGCCGACTTCTTCGGCGCGGCCGGCGCGACCGCCTCGACCGCCACTGTGATGTGACAGGTCCGCTTGCGGATCCGGTACGCCCGGCCCTGCGCCCGCGGCTGGAACCGCTTCATCGTCGGGCCCTCGTCGACGAACGCCTCGCTGACGAGCAGCGCATCGGGGTCCAGCCGCTCGTTGTTCTCCGCGTTGGCGATCGCGCTCGCGAGCACCTTGTACACCTGCTCGCTCGCAGCCTGCGGCGCGAACTGCAGCACCGTGAGCGCCTCCTTCGCGGGCAGGCCGCGGACGAGGTTGACCACCCGGCGCGCCTTCATCGGCGAGATGCGCACGTGCCGCGCAACCGCCCGCGCGCCCGGAAGCACCGGAGCGTCGCCCTTTCCTGGCATCGCTGTAACCCCTTGTTCCTCTATCCGTATGCCCGCGGCGTCAGCGCCGGCGGCTCTTCCGGTCGTCCTTCTCGTGACCCTTGAACGTGCGGGTCAGCGCGAACTCGCCGAGCTTGTGCCCGACCATGGCCTCGGTCACGAACACGGGGACGTGCTTGCGTCCGTCGTGCACGGCGATCGTGTGCCCGAGCATCTCGGGGATGATCGTCGAGCGCCGCGACCAGGTCTTGATGACGTTCTTCGTGCCCTTGTCGTTCTGCGTTTCCACCTTCTTGAGCAGGTGGTCGTCGACGAACGGGCCCTTCTTCAGGCTGCGAGGCATCTGTCAGCTCTCCTGTTAGCCGCGCTTGCGGGTGGCGTAGCGGCGGCGGACGATCAGCCGGTCGCTCGGCTGGCCCTTACGACGGGTGCGGCCCTCGGGCTTACCCTGCGGGTTGACCGGGTGGCGACCACCGGAGGTCTTACCCTCACCACCACCGTGCGGGTGGTCGACCGGGTTCATGGCGACACCACGGACGGTCGGGCGCTTGCCCTTCCACCGCATCCGGCCGGCCTTACCCCAGTTGATGTTCGACTGGTCGGCGTTGCCGATCTCGCCGATGCTGGCGCGGCAGCGCACGTCGACCCGCCGGATCTCGCCGGACGGCATGCGGAGGGTCGCGTACGCGCCCTCACGGCCGAGCAGCTGGATGCCGACGCCGGCCGAACGGGCCAGCTTGGCGCCACCGCCCGGACGCAGCTCCACACTGTGGATCGTGGTACCGACCGGGATGTTGCGCAGCGGCAGGTTGTTACCCGGCTTGATGTCGGCGCCCGCGCCCGACTCCACCGTGTCGCCCTGCTTCAGGTCCTTCGGCGCGATGATGTAGCGCTTCTCGCCGTCGGCGTAGTGCAGCAGCGCGATCCGCGCGGTGCGGTTCGGGTCGTACTCGATGTGGGCGACCTTCGCCGGCACGCCGTCCTTGTCGACCCGCTTGAAGTCGATCAGACGGTACTGGCGCTTGTGGCCGCCACCGTGGTGCCGCGTGGTGATCCGGCCGTGGGCGTTGCGACCGCCCTTCTTCGGCAGCGGAGCCAGCAGCGACTTCTCGGGCGTCGACCGGGTGATCTCGGCGAAGTCGGCGACGCTCGAGCCACGCCGGCCCGGCGTCGTCGGCTTGTACTTACGGATAGCCATTGTCTACACCCCTCAGCTGACCGGGCCGCCGAAGGCCTCGATACGGTCACCGTCAGCCAGCTTCACCATCGCCCGCTTGGTGTCCTTGCGCTTGCCGAACCCAGTGCGGGTGCGCTTGCGCTTGCCCTCGCGGTTGAGCGTGTTGACCGTCAGGACACGGACGTTGAAGATCTGCTGGATAGCGATCTTGATCTCGGTCTTGTTCGCGTCCGGGTGCACCAGGAAGGTGTACCAGTTGCGGTTCAGCTCGCTGTAGCTCTTCTCCGAGACGACCGGCGCGACGATGATGTCGCGCGGATCGGCGATCGTGCTCACTTGCCACCCTCCTCGGTGGTCTCGGCGGGAACGCCCAGGAACTCGTCCAGGGCCTCCTTGGTGAAGACCACGTCGTCGGCCACCAGCACGTCGTACGTGTTGAGCTGGCCGGCCTCGATCAGGTGCACCCGCGGCTCGTTGCGCAGCGACACCCAGTTCAGCTCGTCGGTGCTGCCCAGCACGACCAGGACGCGCCGGGCGTCGGTCAGCTTCGCCAGCGTGGCCAGCGCGGCCTTGGTCGACGGCTTCTCGCCGGCGACGAAACCCTCGATGACGTGCACCTGGCCGGCGCGGGCCCGGTCGGAGAGGGCACCACGCAGGGCGGCGGCCTTCATCTTCTTCGGGGTGCGCTGGCTGTAGTCGCGCGGCACCGGGCCGTGGACCACGCCACCGCCGGCGAACTGCGGCGCGCGGGTCGAGCCCTGGCGGGCACGACCGGTGCCCTTCTGCTTGTACGGCTTCTTGCCTCCACCGGAGACCTCGCCGCGGGTCTTGGTCTTGTGCGTGCCCTGCCGGGCCGCCGCGAGCTGAGCCACCACGACCTGGTGCATCAGCGCGATGTTGGCCTGGGCGTCGAAGATGTCGGCCGGCAGCTCGACGGAGCCGCTCTTGGTGCCTTCGACGCTGAGGACGTCAACGGTGGTCACTTGGCCACACCGCCCTTCTTCGCATTGGTCTTGGCCGCGGTGCGGACCAGGACCAGCGCGCCCTTGGGGCCGGGAATGGCGCCGCGGACGAGCAGGAGGTTGTTCTCGGTGTCGACCGCCTGGACGGTCAGGTTCTGGACGGTGTAGCGCACGCCACCCATCCGACCGGCCATCTTGGTGCCCTTGAAGACGCGGCCCGGGGTCGCGCAGGCGCCGATGGAGCCCGGCGAGCGGTGCTTGCGCTCGACACCGTGGCTGGCGCGCAGACCGTGGAAGCCGTGCCGCTTCATACCGCCGGCGAAGCCCTTGCCCTTGGTCTTGCCGGTGACGTCGATGGTGGTGCCGGCCGGGAACTCCTCGACCGTGACCTCCTGGCCCAGCGAGTAGTCCGCGGCGTCGATGGTGCGCAGCTCGACGATGTGCCGGCGCGGCGCGACCTCCGCCTTGGCGTAGTGCCCGGCGAGCGGCTTCTTGACCTTGCGCGGGTCGATGGCCCCGTACGCCAGCTGGACCGCGGAGTAGCCGTCCTTGTCGGCGCTACGAACCTGGCTCACGACGCACGGGCCGGCCTGAACCACGGTCACCGGAACAACGCGGTTGTTGTCCCAGACCTGGGTCATGCCGAGCTTTGCGCCCAGGATCCCCTTGACTTGCCTGTCCATTTGTCCGGTCCCTACAGCTTGATCTCGATGTCGACGCCAGCCGGCAGGTCGAGGCGCATGAGCGAGTCGACCGTCTTCGGGGTCGGGTCGATGATGTCGATCAGACGCTTGTGCGTACGCATCTCGAAGTGCTCGCGCGAGTCCTTGTACTTGTGCGGCGAGCGGATAACGCAGAAACGGTTGATCTCCGTGGGCAGCGGCACCGGGCCAGCGACCTGCGCCCCGGTACGCGTCACCGTCTCGACGATCTTCCGAGCCGAGGAGTCGACGACCTCGTGGTCATAGGCCTTGAGCCGGATGCGGATCTTCTGTCCCGCCATGGTGGCTTCTGTTCCTTCTCTCGATGCCGCTGTGTTGCGGGCGCCTGTACCGGCTGGCACAGGCCCACTTCCGCCGACCCCCGCGGTCGGGCGTGTCGCGCCCGTGGGTCAGACTTCGCCCCGGGACTCCGAAGCGATTCTCTGACCACGCGGTGGGTCATGGCGCCGATCGCGTTGCCGCGACCTGGACGCCGCGCGAGGGTGGTTGACCGCCAGTGGCGACCAACCACCCTACGCGAGACCGTCGGTCACCCGGAGGTCCAGCATGCACCGGACGCGGACGACTGACCGTCGTTACGCAACCTGACTAGTATGCCGCACGACCGGCGGCGACGCTAATCGGGGTTACCCAGCTCACTTGATGATCTTGGTGACGCGACCCGCGCCGACCGTACGGCCACCCTCCCGGATCGCGAACTTGAGGTTCTCCTCCATCGCGATGGGCTGGATCAGCTTGACGGTCATCGAGGTGTTGTCGCCCGGCATGACCATCTCGGTGCCCTCGGGCAGCGTGACAACGCCGGTGACGTCCGTGGTCCGGAAGTAGAACTGCGGACGGTAGTTCTGGAAGAACGGGGTGTGGCGGCCACCCTCCTCCTTGGAGAGGATGTAGACCGTCGCCTCGAACTCCGTGTGCGGGGTCGTGGTGCCCGGCTTGATGACAACCATGCCGCGCTCGACGTCCTCGCGCTTGATACCGCGGAGGAGCAGACCCACGTTCTCGCCGGCCCGGGCCTCGTCCAGCAGCTTGCGGAACATCTCGATGCCGGTGCAGGTGGTCTTCATCGACTTCTCGCGGATGCCGACGATCTCCACCTCCTCGTTCGGCTTGAGGATGCCGCGCTCCGCGCGACCGGTGACCACGGTGCCGCGACCGGTGATGGTGAAGACGTCCTCGATCGGCATGAGGAACGGCTTCTCGGTCTCGCGCTCCGGCTGCGGGATCGCGGTGTCGACGGCGCTCATCAGGTCGAGGAGCTTGCCGGTCCACTCCGGGTCGCCCTCGAGTGCCTTCAGCGCCGAGACCCGGACGACCGGCAGGTCGTCACCCGGGTACTCCTGCGAGGAGAGCAGCTCGCGCACCTCGAGCTCGACGAGCTCCAGGAGCTCCTCGTCGTCGACCATGTCGCTCTTGTTGAGCGCCACGACGATGTACGGCACGCCGACCTGGCGGGCCAGCAGCACGTGCTCGCGGGTCTGCGGCATCGGGCCGTCGGTCGCCGCCACCACCAGGATCGCGCCGTCCATCTGCGCGGCACCGGTGATCATGTTCTTGATGTAGTCGGCGTGACCGGGGCAGTCGACGTGCGCGTAGTGCCGGTTCTCGGTCTGGTACTCGACGTGCGAGATCGAGATCGTGATACCACGCGCCTTCTCCTCCGGCGCGTTGTCGATCTGATCGAACGGCGTGTACGGGTTCAGGTCCGGGTAACGGTCGTGCAGGACCTTGGTGATGGCCGCCGTCAGCGTCGTCTTACCGTGGTCGATGTGACCAATGGTGCCGATGTTGACGTGCGGCTTAGTCCGCTCGAACTTCGCCTTCGCCACTGGTGTCCTCCTGTGGACTTTCTTGGTTCGTTCGCCCCGGCGCGCCGGGTCGGCGCTTAGGACTCTGTCGACAGCCTTTCCGGCCTGGCGGCCGGAGAGCCTTTGTGGGTTCTGCGGCGATGAAGCCTACAGGCCCGGAATCACACAACCCGACCGAGGTGGCCGCGGGCGGGATTCCTCCCGCGGCCGGCCCCGGCTCATCGGATCAGCTCAGGCGAGCGTCACTCACCAGTCGCCTTGGCGATGATCTCCTTGGCCACCGAGGCCGGAACCTCGGCGTAGGAGTCGAACTGCATGCTGTAGCTAGCCCGGCCCTGGGTCTTCGACCGCAGGTCGCCGACGTAGCCGAACATCTCCGACAACGGCACCAGGGCCCGGACGATGCGGGCGCCGTGACGCTCCTCCATCGCCTGGATGATGCCGCGCCGGGAGTTGAGGTCGCCGATGACGTCACCCATGTTCTCCTCAGGAGTGGTGACCTCAACGGCCATCATCGGCTCGAGCAGCGCGGGATCGGCCTTGCGGGCCGCCTCCTTCATCGCCATCGAGCCGGCGATCTTGAACGCCATCTCGGACGAGTCGACCTCGTGGTACTGGCCGTCCACCAGCGTCAGCTTGACACCCACCAGCGGGAAGCCGGCGAGCACGCCGTACTGCATGGCGTCCTGGGCACCCGCGTCCACAGAGGGGATGAACTCCCTGGGGATGCGGCCACCGGTGACGGCGTTCGCGAACTCGTAGGTCGGCGAGTCGTTGTCCAGCGGCAGCGGCTCCACGCTGATGATGACCCTGGCGTACTGGCCGGAACCACCGGTCTGCTTCTTGTGGGTGTACTCGACCTTCTCCACCGCGCGGCGGATGGTCTCGCGGTACGCCACCTGCGGCTTACCGATGTTCGCCTCGACGTTGAACTCGCGGCGCATCCGGTCGACCAGGATGTCCAGGTGGAGCTCGCCCATGCCGGAGATGACCGTCTGGCCGGTCTCCTCGTCCAGCTTGACGCGGAAGGTCGGGTCCTCCTCGGCCAGCCGCTGGATGGCGGTGCTGAGCTTCTCCTGGTCGGCCTTGGTCTTCGGCTCGATGGCGACCTCGATGACCGGCTCCGGGAAGGTCATCGACTCCAGGATGACCGGGTTCGCCGGGTCGCACAGGGTGTCACCGGTGGTGGTCTGCTTCAGACCCTGGACCGCGATGATGTCGCCAGCCTTGGCGGAGCCGCGCTCCTCCCGCTTGTTGGCGTGCATCTGGTAGATCTTGCCGATCCGCTCCTTGCGGTCCTTGGTGGAGTTGACCACCTGCATACCGGACTCGATCGTGCCCGAGTAGACCCGCACGTAGGTCAGCTTGCCCAGGTGCTTGTCGGTCTGGATCTTGAAGGCCAGCGCCGAGAACGGCTCCGAGGTCGACGGCTTCCGCTGCATCGGAGTCTCGCCGTCGGTCGCGGTGCCCTCGATCGCCGGGACGTCCAGCGGCGAGGGCAGGTACGCGACCACCGCGTCGAGCATGGGCTGGATGCCCTTGTTCTTGAACGCGGTGCCGCAGAACACCGGGTTGGCCTTGCCCCCGATGGTGGCGCGGCGGATGCCGGCGTGGATGTCCTCGACGGAGATCTCCTCGCCCTCGAGGTACTTCTCCATCACCGCGTCGTCGACGTCGGCCAGGGTCTCGAGCAGCTTCTCCCGCCACTCGGCGGCGCTGTCGGCCAGGTCGGCCGGGATCTCCTCGACCGCGTAGTCCTCACCCTTCTGGGTCTCCCCGCGCCAGGTGAGGGCCCGCATGCCGATCAGGTCGATGACACCGATGAAGTCGGCCTCGGCCCCGATCGGGATCTGGAGCACCAGCGGAGTCGCGTTGAGCCGGTCGATCATCATCTGCACGGAGCGGAAGAAGTCGGCACCGGTGCGGTCCATCTTGTTGACGAAGCACATCCGCGGGACGTTGTACTTGTCGGCCTGACGCCAGACGTTCTCCGTCTGCGGCTCCACGCCGGCTACGCCGTCGTAGACCGCGACCGCACCGTCCAGAACGCGCAGCGACCGCTCGACCTCGACCGTGAAGTCGACGTGGCCGGGCGTGTCGATGATCTGGATCGTGTGGCCCTTCCACTCGCACTTGGTGGCGGCGGAAGTGATGGTGATACCGCGCTCCTGCTCCTGCTCCATCCAGTCCATGACCGCGGCACCCTCGTGGGTTTCGCCGATCTTGTACGTGATGCCCGTGTAGAACAGGATCCGCTCGGTGGTAGTGGTCTTACCGGCATCGATGTGCGCCATGATGCCGATGTTGCGTACGTTGGCGAGCGCGTCTGCGGCGGCCACTTCAATCCCTACTTATCGTCGTCTAGACACAACTGGTGGCGGTTCCGGCGCCTCATGGGCGCCGGAACCAGGGTGTTACCAGCGGTAGTGCGCGAAGGCCTTGTTGGACTCGGCCATCTTGTGGGTGTCCTCGCGCCGCTTGACGGCGGCACCCAGACCATTGCTCGCGTCCAGCAGCTCATTCATCAGCCGCTCGACCATGGTCTTCTCACGACGGGCCTTGGAGTACGTCACCAGCCAGCGCAGACCGAGCGTGGTCGCCCGGGCCGGACGGACCTCGACCGGCACCTGGTAGGTGGCGCCACCGACCCGGCGGCTGCGCACCTCCAGCGTCGGCTTGACGTTGTCCATCGCGCGCTTGAGGGTGACGACCGGGTCGGTGCCGCTCTTCTCGCGGCAGCCCTCCAGGGCGGCGTACACGATGCGCTCGGCCAGCTGACGCTTGCCGCGCAGGAGGATCTTGTTCACCAGCTGGGTGACCAGCGGCGAGTTGTACACCGGGTCAGCGACCAGCGGCTTCCGCGGAGCGGGTCCCTTACGCGGCATGTCAGCTCTTCTCCTTCTTCGCGCCGTAACGGCTGCGCGCCTGCTTGCGGTTGCGGACACCCTGGGTGTCCAGCGAGCCGCGGACGATCTTGTACCGCACGCCGGGGAGGTCCTTCACCCGGCCGCCGCGGACGAGCACGATCGAGTGCTCCTGCAGGTTGTGGCCGACGCCCGGGATGTACGCGGTCACCTCGATCTGGCTGCTGAGCTTGACGCGGGCGACCTTGCGCAGCGCCGAGTTCGGCTTCTTCGGGGTGGTGGTGTACACGCGGGTGCACACACCGCGCCGCTGAGGCGAACCCTTCAGCGCCGGGGTCTTGGTCTTGGTCGTCTTGGCCTGCCGGCCCTTTCGGACCAGCTGCTGGATGGTGGGCACCGGGCTTCTCCGCTCCCTTCGGCCGCCGCGAAGCGACCGCGCCGTCTGCTCTAGCCGGCCTGATGGACGGCTCTCTTACATTCCAACCAGGACCACCTGGCGGAAGTCCCAGCACCCGCGGTCGGGCGTGTCGCCCGGTTCACGGTCCCGGCACGCCGCTCGCACGTCGTACCGGATTTCTGTCACCGGCACACGGCGCTCGCGTGCCGGATCTTGGGCTGTGGTCGTGCCGCCGCGCGATCACCGGGCGACCGGTTCCAGCGCACGCACGCATTGCCCGGGCCAGCCCGGGCACAAGCGAAAAGAGTACCTACCACAGCCGCGCAGGTCAAAACGGAGCAGCCTGGGAGAACCGCTTCGCGGTCCACCGGCCGATCACGTCGTGTCTGCTCGCCCCCGATGGGCACCTACGGCCACCAGTGTACCGGCTTGACCACCGAGGGACCCGGCGGCCCTGGTTCCGCCCCGGGGCCTGCCGGACCCCGAGGCGCTCCGGGCCGCAGGCAGCGCATCGCGCCCAGCGCAGGGTGACACAGATCACCTGAATTGCAGCACCAGCGCCAGCGCGAGCCCGACCAGGCTGAGCAGCAGCCCGCCTCCCCCGCAGCTGAGACCCGCCACCGCCAGGCCACGCCCGGTGAATCGCACCGCCGGCGGCGGTGCCGCCCGCCGGATCTGCCGGCGGGCCAGCAGGCCGGCCGCGATCGCGGCAGTGCCGGCGAGCGCACCGAGCACGGTGAAGGCCCCGGCGGCCCAGGCGCCCCCGAGGTTCGGCCCGGAAACGCCGAAGCAGAAGACGAGCAGCGAGACCAGGATCGAGGCGATCCCACTCACCAGCGACCCGACGGCGAGGCCCGAGGTCACCGGGGGCACGTCGAGGTGGACCACGCCGAACGGGGTGCCGGGCACCGGGTCCACCCACCTCGGTGGGCGCGGGGCCTCGCGCGGGGGCGGCGGCATCTGCCCCGGCCGGGCACCGGCCACCGGCGGTGCCGGGGCCCAGCCACCGCCCGCCGGCGCGCTCCCCGGTGCCGCCCACCCCCCGCCGGGCGCCGGCTGATTCCCCGGGTACGCCCCGAACGTCCCCCAGCCGGCGGGAGCCGGCGGCGCGTAGTGCGGCCCGGGTCCGGTCGGCTGGGGGTACCCGACATAGTGGGGCGGAACGCCAGGCGGTGCCGGTGGCTGCCCCGGCGGGACGCCCTCCGGCCGGCCCGGCGGGTACGGCCCGGCGGGCGGCCAGGGCCCCGGCAGCGCGGGCTGCGGGGTGACCGGCGGCGGGGCGTACCCCGTGGGAGCGACCTCCGGCGGGACGCTCGGCTCCTCGTCCGGCCCGGCCCCCGGTGCGGCCCAGGGGCTGGCAGGGCCGGCACCGCCCGGTGTGGACCCCGCGGGCCCAGCGCCCGGCCCGGCCCCCGATGGCACGCTGTCCGGCGTGGACCCAGAGAGCCCGGTACCCGGCGTCGACGCGGCGGGGTCCGGCCCGATTGCGGCCCGGTTCGGATCATCTCCCGGCGGCGGGGCCGGTTCCGTCACGAGCGCCTCCTGTCGATGTGGCTCGCCCGCCGCGCGGCGGACACGGGCCAGGCTACCGCCGCGGATCCCGGCGGCGGGGCCGGGCGCGGCCGGCTTCCCCCGCCGGGTCAGTCGATGTTCGGGGCGTAGTCGTGCCCGAAGGGAGCATCGGCGAGCCTGACCACCCCGATCACCACGGCCGCGACCACCGCGACCGCGACCAGGACCAGCCCCGTCCAGGCCAGCCGCTCCCCGCGCCGCAGCCGGTCCGCGCCGGTGAGAAACCCGCCCGAGGCGTACGCCTCCCGCCGGGCCTGCCGCGCGAGCCGCAGGGCGATGATCGACGGCACCACGCCGCCGACGAAGAGCCCGGTGAACGCCCCGATCAGCCCCAGGGCGAAGACCGCGCGAGCCTTCGTCGAGCGGACCGGCTCGGGATCGAACGGATGGCGTGGCCCCTGCTGGGCGACGGGCACCTGCCCGGGCGCGGTCGTCATGCCCACCATCATGCCCCGACGGCCCGCCGCACCCGATGCTCAGTAGGAGCAGACCTCCAACCGGATGCCAGGCGGATCGCGGAACCAGAAGGCCGGATACGCGACGAGGCCCCCGGCGGGTGCCGGGGGCCTCGTCGTTGCTGGTGCTTAGCGGTACGACCCGAAGTCGAAGTCGTCCAGCGGCACCGCCTGGCCGCTGGCCGGCCCGAAGCCGTAGTCGGTCTCCGGGTAGCCGGTCATCGAGTAGACCTTGGCCTTCGCCTCCTCGGTCGGCTCGACCCGGATGTTGCGGTACTTGCTGATGCCCGTACCGGCCGGGATGAGCTTACCGATGATCACGTTCTCCTTGAGGCCGATCAGCGAGTCGCTGCGGGCGTGGATCGCCGCGTCCGTCAGCACCCGGGTGGTCTCCTGGAAGGAGGCCGCCGAGAGCCAGGAGTCCGTGGCCAGCGAGGCCTTGGTGATACCCATCAGCACCGGGCGACCCGCGGCGGGCTCGCCGCCCTCGGAGACGAGTCGGCGGTTCTCCGACTCGAAGAGCGCCCGGTCAACCAGCACGCCCGGCAGGAACTCGGTCGAGCCGGAGTCGATGACCGTCACCCGCTTCAGCATCTGCCGGATGATGATCTCGATGTGCTTGTCGTGGATGAGCACACCCTGCGAACGGTAGACCTCCTGGACCTCCTGGGTCAGGTGGACCTGAACCGCCCGCGGGCCGAGGATGCGCAGCAGCTCGTGCGGGTCGATGGTGCCCTCGGTGAGCTTCTCGCCGACCTCGACGTGGTCGCCGTCGTGGGCCCGCAGCCGGACCCGCTTGGAGATCTTGTCGTAGACGATCTCGTCGCTGCCGTCGTCCGGCACCACGATGATCTTCCGCGACCGCTCGCCGTCCTCGATCCGGATCCGGCCCGGGGTGTCGGCGATGGGCGCCTTGCCCTTCGGGATCCGGGCCTCGAAGATCTCCTGGACACGGGGCAGACCCTGGGTGATGTCCTCACCCGCGACACCACCGGTGTGGAAGGTACGCATCGTCAGCTGCGTACCCGGCTCACCGATCGACTGCGCGGCGATGATGCCGACCGCCTCGCCGACGTCCACGGTCTTGCCGGTCGGCAGCGAGCGGCCGTAGCACGCACCGCAGACGCCCAGCTTCGACTCGCAGGTGAGCACGCTGCGCACCCGGACGTTCTCCACCCCGGCCGCGACGATCCTGTCGACCCCGATCGAGTTGATGTCCTGACCCCGCTCGGCCACCACGGTGCCGTCCGGCCCCTTGATGTCGTCGGCCAGGGTACGGGCGTGCACGCTGGTCTCGGCGTGCTCGTGCACGACCAGCTTGCCGTCGACCCGCTGGCCGACCTGCATCGGGATGGCCCGGTCGGTGCCGCAGTCCTCCTCGCGGATGATGACGTCCTGCGAGACGTCCACCAGACGACGGGTCAGGTAACCCGAGTCGGCGGTACGCAGGGCGGTGTCCGCGAGACCCTTCCGGGCACCGTGCGTGGAGATGAAGTACTCCAGTACGGACAGACCCTCCCGGTACGAGGCCTTGATGGGCCGCGGGATGATCTCACCCTTCGGGTTGGCCACCAGACCACGGATCGCCGCGATCTGCCGGAGCTGGAGCAGGTTACCGCGGGCACCCGAGTTGATCATCTTCCACAGCGGGTTCTCCTGCGGCAGCGCGGTGTCCATCTCCTTGGCAACCTCGTTGGTCGCCTTGGTCCAGATCTCGATGAGCTCGCCGCGACGCTCCTCGGCGGTCATCAGACCACGCTGGTACTGCTTGTCGATCCGGTCGGCTTCCTTCTCGTACCGATCCAGGATCTCCCGCTTACGCGGCGGAGCGATGACGTCCTCCATGCCGATGGTGACGCCGGACCAGGTGGCCCAGTGGAAACCGGCCTCCTTGAGCCCGTCCAGGGTGGCCGCGAGGGCCACCTTCGGGAAGCGCTCGGCGAGGTCGTTGACGATCGCGGAGAGCTGGCCCTTGCGGATCTCGTAGTTCACGAAGCGGTAGCCCGGGGGCAGCGTCTCGTTGAACAGGACCCGGCCCAGGGTGGTCTCCACCGTCACCGGCTCGCCCTCGACCCAGCCCTCGGGCGCGGCCCACGGCCCGACGCCGGCACCGTTGTCGATCCCGACGATGCCGCGCAGCCGGATCTTGACCGGAGTCTGCAGGTGCAGCTCGCCGTTGTCGTACGCCATCCGCGCCTCGGCGTCCGAGCTGAACGCCCGCCCCTCGCCCTTGCCACCCGGGGTGAGGTGGGTGAGGTGGTAGAGACCGATGACCATGTCCTGGGTGGGCATGGTGACCGGCTTGCCGTCGGCCGGCTTGAGGATGTTGTTCGACGACAGCATCAGGATCCGCGCCTCGGCCTGGGCCTCGGCGGACAGCGGCACGTGGACCGCCATCTGGTCACCGTCGAAGTCGGCGTTGAACGCGGTGCAGACCAGCGGGTGGATCTGGATGGCCTTGCCCTCGACCAGCTGCGGCTCGAACGCCTGGATGCCCAGCCGGTGCAGGGTCGGCGCCCGGTTCAACAGGACCGGGTGCTCGCCGATGACCTCCTCCAGCACGTCCCACACGACCGGCCGCTGCCGCTCGACCATCCGCTTGGCGGACTTGATGTTCTGCGCGTGGTTGAGGTCGACCAGCCGCTTCATCACGAACGGCTTGAACAGCTCCAGCGCCATCTGCTTGGGCAGGCCGCACTGGTGCAGCTTGAGCTTCGGGCCGACCACGATGACCGAACGGCCGGAGTAGTCGACGCGCTTACCCAGCAGGTTCTGGCGGAACCGGCCCTGCTTGCCCTTGAGCATGTCGGAGAGCGACTTCAGCGGACGGTTGCCCGGACCGGTGACCGGCCGGCCGCGACGGCCGTTGTCGAACAGCGCGTCGACGGCCTCCTGGAGCATCCGCTTCTCGTTGTTGACGATGATCTCGGGCGCGCCGAGGTCGATCAGCCGCTTGAGGCGGTTGTTCCGGTTGATCACCCGGCGGTACAGGTCGTTCAGGTCGGAGGTCGCGAAGCGGCCACCGTCCAGCTGCACCATCGGGCGCAGGTCCGGCGGGATGACCGGGACGCAGTCCAGCACCATGCCGAGCGGCGAGTTGCGGGTGTTCTGGAACGCCGCGACGACCTTCAGCCGCTTCAGCGCCCGGATCTTCCGCTGGCCCTTGCCGGAGCGGATGGTCTCGCGCAGACTCTCGGCCTCGGCGTCGAGGTCCATGTTCTGGACCAGCGCCTTGATGGCCTCGGCGCCCATGCTGCCGGTGAAGTACTCACCGAAGCGGTCGCGCAGCTCGCGGTAGAGCAGCTCGTCGGTGACCAGCTGCTTCGGCTCGAGCTTGCGGAAGGTGTCGAGGACCTCGTCGAGGCGGTCGATCTCGCGCTGGGCGCGGTCGCGGATCTGGCGCATCTCGCGCTCTCCGCCCTCCTTGACCTTGCGCCGGACATCCGCCTTCGCGCCCTCGGCCTCCAGCTCGGCCAGGTCGGCCTCGAGCTTGGCGGCCCGCTTCTCGATCTCCGAGTCGCGGCTGTTCTCGGCCTGCCGCTTCTCGGCCAGGATCTCGTTCTCGATGGTCGAGAGGTCACGGTGACGCGCCTCGGCGTCCACGCTCGTCACGACGTACGAGGCGAAGTAGATGATCTTCTCGAGGTCCTTCGGGGCGAGATCCAGCAGGTAGCCCAGCCGGCTCGGCACGCCCTTGAAGTACCAGATGTGGGTCACCGGAGCGGCCAGCTCGATGTGACCCATCCGCTCCCGGCGAACCTTGGAGCGGGTCACCTCGACGCCGCAGCGCTCGCAGATGATGCCCTTGAACCGGACCCGCTTGTACTTACCGCAGTAGCACTCCCAGTCCCGCTGAGGACCGAAGATCTTCTCGCAGAAGAGCCCGTCCTTCTCCGGCTTCAGGGTGCGGTAGTTGATGGTCTCGGGCTTCTTGACCTCGCCGTGGGACCACTGACGGATGTCGTCGGCGGTGGCGAGGCCGATGCGCAGCTCGTCGAAGAAGTTGACGTCGAGCACTATGTCCCCTATGTCGTCGTCTGTACTGCTTAGCTAACGGGCGGGGTCGGGAGCCGGCGGACCGGCTCCCGACCGCTCACCTCAGACCTCTTCGACCGAGCTCGGCTCGCGCCGGGACAGGTCGATGCCCAGCTCCTCCGCGGCCCGGAACACCTCGTCGTCGGTCTCGCGCATCTCCAGGGCCACACCGTCGCTGGAGAGCACCTCGACGTTGAGGCACAGCGACTGCAGCTCCTTGAGCAGCACCTTGAACGACTCCGGGATGCCCGGCTCGGGGATGTTCTCGCCCTTGACGATCGCCTCGTAGACCTTCACCCGGCCGAGGACGTCGTCGGACTTGATCGTCAGCAGCTCCTGCAGGGCGTACGCGGCGCCGTACGCCTGCATCGCCCAGCACTCCATCTCACCGAAGCGCTGGCCACCGAACTGCGCCTTACCACCCAGCGGCTGCTGGGTGATCATCGAGTACGGGCCGGTCGACCGGGCGTGGATCTTGTCGTCGACCAGGTGGTTGAGCTTCAGGATGTAGATGTAGCCGACCGCGATCGGGTCCGGCAGCGGCTCGCCCGAGCGGCCGTCGAACAGCTGCGCCTTGCCGGAGGAACCGATCAGCTGCTTGCCGTCCCGGTTGGGCAGGGACGACGCGAGCAGACCGGAGATCTCCTCCTCCCGGGCACCGTCGAAGACCGGGGTGGCCACGTTGCTCTCCGGCACGGACTCGTGCGCCTCGATCGAGCGGAGCTGGCGCTTCCACTCGGCGTCGTCGCCCTGGACGCTCCAGCCGGTCTTGGCCACCCACCCGAGGTGGGTCTCCAGGACCTGGCCGATGTTCATCCGGGACGGCACACCGAGCGGGTTCAGCACGATGTCGACCGGGGTGCCGTCCTCCAGGAACGGCATGTCCTCGATCGGCAGGATCTTGGAGATGACGCCCTTGTTGCCGTGGCGGCCCGCGAGCTTGTCACCGTCCTGGATCTTGCGCTTCTGGGCCACGTAGACCCGGACCAGCTCGTTGACGCCCGGGGGCAGCTCGTCGCCGTCCTCACGGGAGAAGGTACGCACGCCGATGACCGTGCCGGTCTCACCGTGTGGCACCTTCAGCGAGGTGTCCCGGACCTCGCGCGCCTTCTCACCGAAGATCGCGCGAAGCAGCCGCTCCTCGGGGGTCAGCTCGGTCTCACCCTTCGGGGTGACCTTGCCGACCAGGATGTCGCCGGTGACGACCTCGGCGCCGATCCGGATGATGCCCCGCTCGTCGAGGTCGGCGAGCATCTCCTCGCTGACGTTCGGGATGTCGCGGGTGATCTCCTCCGGGCCGAGCTTGGTGTCCCGGGCGTCGACCTCGTGCTCCTCGATGTGGATCGAGGTGAGCACGTCCTGCTGCACGAGGCGCTGCGACAGGATGATCGCGTCCTCGTAGTTGTGGCCCTCCCAGGTCATGAACGCCACGAGCAGGTTGCGCCCGAGCGCCATCTCGCCGTCGTCGGTGCACGGACCGTCGGCGATGACCTGGCCGGCCTCGACGCGGTCGCCCTCGAAGATGACCGGCTTCTGGTTGACGCAGGAGCCGGCGTTGGAGCGGCGGAACTTGTGCAGCAGGTACGTCCGGCGGTGGCCGTCGTCCTGGTGGACCGTGATGTAGTCCGCGCAGAGGTCCTCGATCACACCGCCGACCTCGGCGACGACCACGTCACCGGCGTCCACGGCCGCCCGGTACTCCATGCCCGTACCGACCAGCGGGGCCTCGGCCTTGACCAGCGGCACCGCCTGACGCTGCATGTTCGCGCCCATGAGCGCGCGGTTGGCGTCGTCGTGCTCGAGGAACGGGATCATCGCGGTCGCGACGGAGGTCATCTGCCGCGGCGAGACGTCCATGTAGTCCACGGCCGCCGGCGGCACGTCCTCGGTCTCACCGCCCTTACGGCGGACCAGGACGCGGTCCTCGGCGAACGACCCGTCGGACTTCAGCGGGGCGTTGGCCTGCGCCTTGACGAACCGGTCCTCCTCGTCCGCGGTCAGGTAGTCGATCTGGTCGGTGACCCGGCCGTCGACGACCTTCCGGTACGGCGTCTCGATGAAGCCGAACGGGTTGACCCGGGCAAAGGTGGAGAGCGCGCCGATCAGACCGATGTTCGGGCCTTCCGGCGTCTCGATCGGGCACATCCGGCCGTAGTGGGACGGGTGCACGTCGCGGACCTCGAAGCCGGCCCGCTCCCGGGACAGACCACCCGGGCCGAGCGCGCTCAGCCGGCGCCGGTGGGTAAGGCCCGCCAGCGGGTTGGTCTGGTCCATGAACTGGGACAGCTGCGAGGTGCCGAAGAACTCCTTGATCGCCGCCACCACCGGGCGGATGTTGATCAGGGTCTGCGGGGTGATCGCCTCGACGTCCTGGGTGGTCATCCGCTCGCGGACGACGCGCTCCATCCGGGACAGGCCGACCCGGACCTGGTTCTGGATCAGCTCACCCACGGTACGCAGGCGACGGTTGCCGAAGTGGTCGATGTCGTCGGCCTCGTAGCCCTCCTCGCCGGCGTGCAGCCGGCAGAGGTATTCCACGGTGGCGACGATGTCGTCCTCGGTCAGCGTCCCGGTGGTGATCGGTACGCCCACCTCGAGCTTCTTGTTGAACTTGTACCGCCCGACCTTGGCGACGTCGTACCGCTTCGGGTTGAAGAAGAGGTTGTCGAGCAGGGTCTGGGCGTTCTCGCGGGTCGGCGGCTCGCCAGGGCGGAGCTTGCGGTAGATGTCGAGCAGCGCCTCGTCCTGGCCGGCGATGTGGTCCTTCTCGAGCGTGGTCATCATCAGCTCGGACCAGCCGAACTTCTCGCGGATCTGCTCCGCGGACCACCCGATGGCCTTGAGCAGGACGGTGACGGCCTGCCGGCGCTTACGGTCGATACGTACGCCGACCGTGTCGCGCTTGTCGATGTCGAACTCGAGCCAGGCACCCCGACTCGGGATGACCTTGACGCTGGAGAGGTCGCGGTCGGAGGTCTTGTCCGGCTGCTTGTCGAAGTAGACGCCCGGCGAACGGACGAGCTGGCTGACCACCACGCGCTCGGTGCCGTTGATGATGAAGGTGCCCTTCGGCGTCATCATCGGGAAGTCACCCATGAACACCGTCTGGCTCTTGATCTCGCCGGTGGTGTTGTTGGTGAACTCCGCGGTCACGAACAGCGGGGCGCAGTAGGTCAGGTCCTTCTCCTTGCACTCCTCGATCGAGGCCTTGACCTCGTCGAAGCGCGGTGCCGAGAAGGAGAGCGACATGGTGCCGGAGAAGTCTTCAATGGGACTGATCTCGTCGAGGATCTCCGCGAGACCCGATCGTGCGTGCGGGTCGTCCGCCGACCGGCCCTGCCAAGCCTCGTTGCCGACGAGCCAGTCGAAGGACTCGTTCTGGATGGCGAGGAGGTTGGGGACCTCGAGGTGTTCGGTGATCCTGCCGAAAGAAACTCGGCGGGGCGCGAAAGCGCTCGACGTACGACTGGTCTTCGCAGGGCGGGAAGCTGCCAAGATGCGTCCTTCCGAGGACCGGTGCTGCAGAACGGCTGGTATGCGCGCACTCCAATGACCCCACCAGAAAATAGCCGTAAACGGACATTTCCGAGCAGGGGTAAATTCGGAAGGCAGCGCAAACTAGCAGTGTAGCCGAGAGGCTAACCGCTGTCCAGCCCACCCCGCAGGTCGTCGCGGAACTTGCCTCGGCACCCGCAAAAACGGGTCTGCCGGGCCGCTCGGAACGCGACGTTCCTGCCGGGCCGCTCGGGTGCCGCGGCCGGTGGTGCTGCCGCTGCCATATCCGAGAGGTGGCCGTTGCAAGCGCGGAAGGTCTTGCTGGTGCCAGCGTGCCTGGCAGCCCTGTGTCGCGTCAAGGGCCGGTTACCGATCGAGATGGCTTTCCCCCCGACGGACTACCGGCAGGTGCCACTGCCGACCCCTACGCCTGACGCTGGATGCCCTGCTCACGTCGCTGCCACCAGGGCCCCGCGAACCACAGCGGGCGGCGATCCGAGTTCGGATCACCGCCCGCCACGACGCGGTGTGCCGCGACTCACGTGAGCCGGACACGCGTCAGGTCGGCCTCAAATCACTTGAGGGTGACCTTGGCGCCCTCGCCCTCGAGCTTGGCCTTGGCCTTCTCGGCGGTCTCCTTGTTGGCCTTCTCCAGGACCGCCTTCGGCGCGGCCTCGACCAGGTCCTTGGCCTCCTTCAGGCCCAGGCCGGTCAGCTCACGCACGACCTTGATGACCTGGATCTTCTTGCCACCGTCGGCGTCGAGGATGACGTCGAACTCGTCCTTCTCCTCCTCGGCCGGGGCGGCCGGGCCACCCGGGCCGGCCGGGCCGGCGACGGCGACCGGAGCGGCGGCGGTGACCTCGAAGGTCTCCTCGAACTGCTTCACGAACTCGGAGAGCTCGATCAGCGTCATCTCCTTGAACGCGTCGAGCAGCTCGTCGGTGCTGAGCTTCGCCATGTCTGGCGTCCTTTCCTGAATGGTTTAACTAAGAACGTGGGTGCGCCGCGGGGCCTCAGGCCGCCTCGGCGCCCTCCTTCTCGCGCTTGTCCTGCAGGGCGGCCGCCAGACGCGCGGTCTTGGCGAGCGGAGCCTGGAACAGGGCCGCGGCCTTGCTCAGGTTGCCCTTCATGGCACCGGCCAGCTTCGCCAGCAGCACCTCGCGGGACTCCAGGTCGGCGAGCTTCGTGACCTCGGCCGCGGAAATGGCCTTGCCCTCGAAGACACCGCCCTTGATGACGAGCTTCGGGTTGGCCTTCGCGAAGTCGCGAAGCCCCTTCGCCGCCTCGACGACGTCGCCCGAAACGAAAGTCAGCGCGGTAGGACCGGTGAACAGCTCGTCGAGGCCGGAGATGCCCGCGTCGGTCGCGGCACGCTTCGCCAGCGTGTTCTTCGCGACCGTGTAGCTGGTCTCCTTGCCGAGCGAGCGCCGCAGCTGGGTGAGCTGGGAAACCGTGAGCCCACGGTACTCGGTCAGCACGGTCGCTCCCGCGTTGCGGAAGCTCTCGGTCAGCTCGGCGACGGCCGTGGCCTTGTCGGCCCGGATCGGCTTGTCCGCCATGTCCCTCCTCTCTCGTTACTCGGAGCTGGTACGCAGGCGACGAGCGGAGGCTCGCGCCGGCACGGAGGCATCACGACAACGAGAAAAGCCCCGGCGCAGGGCGCGCGGGGCGAGGGCCGGCACAACGAGCGCGGTCGGCGGACCACACACAGCACCGATTTTCGCTTGCCGCCCTGCGCGGGTCGCCCGTCATCGCGGGACCTTCGACCGTGCCAGGGCACGGTGACCAGCGGTCTCTGGGTGGAACTACGCGATAAGGCTACGCGACGTGCCCCGCTACTTCCAAATCGCCCCCGGAGTGCCGCCGGTCACCCTCACCCCGGGCTCGTGATCCACTCGGGGCACGGCAGATTGCGCCGTCGCCACAGCTGGACAGGCCGCTGTGCGGCACACCGAGTCGATCACTTGCGTACCTGCCGGTTGGGCCGGACCGGCGGGCGATTCAGGCGCGGGTACGGCGGCCCCAGGCGTAGCCGGCCAGGGCCACCACCGCCCAGACCAGCGCCCAGGCGCTCAGGAACAATGCCGTCGAGGCGGTCAGTTCGCCGGTCAGAGCCCGGGCGGCCGGCATCACCGGCGGCGCCAGCCACGGCACCACCGACTTGCTCAGCCCCAGAACCAGGGCACCCACCGCGCCGACCGAGAGCACCGCCACGCCGTACCCGGCGCTGCGGGTGATCGCCCGGCTGGCCAGGGCGCCCAGCGCCACGGCCGCCGGCAGGGCGAGCAGGTGGGCCCAGAGGCCGAGAGCCACTCCGGCGGCCACTGACCGGTCCCCCGGCCCGGTCTCGCCGGTCACCCCGCCGACCAGCCAGGGGAAGATCAGCGCGACGGCCACCATGCCGAGCCCGGCCACGGCCGCCGCCAGCAGGCCCGCGGCCCGCTCCCGAACCGGGCCCACCACCACCCGGGCCAGCCGGCGCTGCACGTCCGGCTCGACGTCCAGCAGGATCTTGGTCTGCCAGGCCAGCACCGGGAACAGCACCACCGCCGAGACGCCGTACGCCTCCGCCGGCCGGGCCCGGCCACCGCCGTAGAGGACGCCGAGGGCCAGCAGGCCGGCCAGCACCGGCGCCAGCGCCCGTCCGGTACGCAGGAAGCCGGCCAGCCGCAGCCGGACCAGCGCGGTCACCGGGCCACCTCCGGCGCTGTGGAGTGGTCGGCCCCCATGGCGGGGTCGGCATCGGCGCCACCCTGGGCCGTCACATCGGGGTCGCCATCCGGGGCGACGGCGGGCGGGCCCGGATCAGGTCGCGTGGCGGGAGGCGGGGCGGCGTGGTCGCGTACCCGGAGAACATGGTGGCCGTCGGCGCGTAACCGGGCGACGGCGTCCGCCACCCCCGTGGCCGGCACCACCAGCTCGACCACCGCCATGGCCGCACCCTCGGTCGGCGCCTGCGCGGTGACCGTGCCGTCGGCGACCGTCCAGCGCGACGCGCCGGGCAGCCGGGCCGTCTCGCCGCGGTGGTCACTGACCAGCACCGCACCGCCGCCGGCCAGCACCTCGTCGATCACCTCCGGCACCAGCTCGCGGGCGGCGGCATCCAGCCCCTCCCAGGGCTCGTCGAGGACGAGCAGGCCGGGCGGGCGCAGCATCGCCTGGGCCAGCCCGACCTTCTGGGCGGTGCTCTTCGACAGCTCGGGCAGCCGGACCCCGTCGAACCGGGCCAGGCCGAGCCGGTCGGCCCAGTGCCGCACCGCCCTTTCGGCCGACGGGCCGGAGAGACCGGCCAGCCGGCCCATCGCGGTGAGGTACCCACCCACGGTGAACGGCTGGTCGGCGGGGAACCGCTCCGGGACCCAGCCGACGGCCGCTGGACGGTCGACCACCCGGCCCCGGGTCGGCCGGAGCACGCCCGCGGCGAGCTGGAGCAGGGTGGACTTGCCGACGCCGTTGCGCCCGAGCACCACCGCCACCTCGCCCGGGCCGATCCGCACCTCCGCGCCGCGCAACACCCACGGACCACGCCGGTGGTAGCGCAACCAGACGTCCTCCAGCCGCATGCGGCGAGCCTGCCACACCGGAGAGACGAACGGGGCCCCGCCACGTGGGTGGCGGGGCCCCGTCAGGGCAGTCGTGCTCAGGCCTCGGCCTGGCCCTCCCGCAGGTTCTTCACCGCGTTCGGGTCGACGGGGACGCCCGGGCCCATGGTGGTGGTGAGGGTGACCTTCTTCAGGTACTTGCCCTTGGCCGCGGACGGCTTCGAGCGCAGCACCTCGTCCAGCACCGCCGCGTAGTTGTCGATCAGCTGGGTCTCCGAGAACGAGGCCTTGCCGATGATCAGGTGGAGGTTGGAGTGCTTGTCCACCCGGAAGGTGATCTTACCGCCCTTGATGTCCGACACGGCCTTGGTGACGTCCATGGTCACCGTACCGGTCTTCGGGTTCGGCATCAGGCCGCGCGGGCCCAGGATCCGCGCGATCCGGCCGATCTTGGCCATCTGGTCCGGGGTGGCGATCGCCGCGTCGAAGTCGAGCCAACCACCCTGGATACGGGCGACCAGCTCGTCGGTGCCCACCTCGTCCGCACCCGCGGCGGCGGCCTCCTCGGCCTTCGCGCCGGCGGCGAAGACGATCACGCGGGCGGTCTTGCCGGTGCCGTGCGGCAGGTTGACCGTGCCGCGGACCATCTGGTCCGCCTTGCGGGGGTCGACGCCGAGGCGCATCGCGACCTCGACCGTGGCGTCGAACTTGACGGAGGTGCTCTCCTTGGCCAGCTTGACGGCCTCGGCGGGAGAGTAGAGCTTCGACCGGTCGATGACCTCGGCGGCCTTGCGGTAGCTCTTGCTGCGCTGCATGTCTTGTTACTCCTGTGGTCTATGGCGGGCCGACGACGTCCGCGGCCCTCCCACGAACTGATCGGGTGGAGCGATGCGGAGAGGTCAGTCGGTGACGTTCAGGCCCATCGACCGGGCGGTGCCGGCGATGATCTTCTCAGCCTGGTCGAGGTCGTTGGCGTTGAGGTCCGCCATCTTCTTCTCCGCGATCTCGCGCACCTGGGCGCGGGTCACGCTGCCGACCTTGTCCTTGTGCGGGACGCCCGAGCCCTTCGGCACACCGGCGGCCTTGACCAGCAGCCGGGCGGCGGGCGGGGTCTTCAGGACGAACGTGAAGGTGCGGTCCTCATAGACGCTGATCTCGGCGGGGACGATGTCGCCCCGCTGCGACTCGGTCTGCGCGTTGTAGGACTTGCAGAACTCCATGATGTTCACGCCGTGCTGGCCGAGCGCGGGGCCGACCGGCGGCGCCGGGGTGGCCTGGCCCGCCGGCAGCTGAAGCGTGAACGTCTTGACGAGCTTCTTCTTCGGAGGCATGTCTCTTCCTGGGGCTTGGAACTGGGATTTTCGCCCGCCCGCGGGCGCGCACGGTCAGCGCGATGCGGACAGCCGACGTTCTAGGGTAGCGCAGCCGTCCACCGTCCCCTCCGGCGAGGTCCGGTGGGACGGCGAAACGACGCACCGGCGGCGGGCCGGAAGCCCACCGCCGGTGCGAGGCGTACGTCAGATCTTGGCGACCTGATTGAAGTTGAGCTCGACCGGCGTCTCCCGGCCGAAGATCGACACCAGCACCTTCAGCTTCTGCTGGTCGGCGTTGATCTCGCTGATCGTCGCCGGCAGCGAGGCGAAGGCACCGTCGGTGACGGTGACCGAGTCGCCGACCTCGAAGTCGAGGACCTTGACCTCGGGCTTGGCCTTCTTCTGCTCGGTCTCGACCGCCGGGGCCAGCCACTTCAGCACCTCGTCGAGGCTCAACGGCGCCGGCCGGTCGGCCCGGTCGGTCGCGCCGACGAAGCCGGTGACCCCCGGGGTGTTCCGGACGCAGGAGTAGGACTCGGCGGTCAGCTCCATCCGGACCAGGATGTAGCCCGGGAAGACCTTCGCCTGGACCTGCGACCGCTTACCGTTCTTGACCTCGACCTCTTCCCGGGTCGGCACCTCGACCTGGTAGATGAAGTCCTCCATGTCGAGGGAGGTGATCCGGGTCTCGAGGTTGGTCTTGACCTTGTTCTCGTAGCCGGCGTACGAGTGCACCACGTACCAGTCGCCCGGGGCGTAGCGCAGCTTCTGGCGCAGCTCGGCGACCGGGTCGAACTCCTCGTCCGGCGCGGGCTCGCTGGTCGGGAATTCCGGCTCGCTGGCGGCCTCGACCGACTCGTTGTTGGCCGCCGTCGCCACCGTGGACTGCTCGCCCGGGGTCTCGGCGGTCTCGTCGTACTCAGGCACGCTCGCTCACTTCCGTCAGTATCGCTGGTAGCCGGTCAGCTGGGGTTACCGAAGACCCACAGCACCGCCTTCGCGAAGCCGTAGTCCAGGCCGGCCACGATCGCCAGCATCACCGCGACGAACGTGACCACGACAGCCGTGTAGGTCAGCAGCTCCTTGCGGGTCGGCCAGATGACCTTACGCAGCTCGGCCACGACCTCGCGGAAGAACCGCGCGATACGGGCGAAGAGCCCGATCCGCTCGGTGTCCTTGCGCGTCTTCCGGCCCTCAGTCGACTCGGCGCGGGCCCGCTCACGGGTGGCGGTGCCGCCCCGGGAGACCGGCTCGTCCTCGCTGGTGGCGTCGTCTTCGGCCGTGTCGTCGACGACTGCGTCCTCAGGCAGACGCTCGTCGCCGGCGTCCTCGCCGCGCCGCTTACTCTCGGCCACTTCGCCCTCCGTGCGGGATCTCGGGTCGCACGCCGATCCGGCGTGCGCGGCGTGTGGTCACGCCGGCCGGACCAACCGTCCCGCGACGGGCCGCGGCCGGTGGACCGACCGGGAGGGCCCGAATGCCTCGGAACCACCCCGCCGGTGCCACCACCACGGGCCGGGCACCGCCGTACGGCGGCGCGACCCACGGGAACGGTCAGGCCTGAGGCGCAGGGGTGACAGGACTTGAACCTGCAGCCTGCGGTTTTGGAGACCGCTGCTCTGCCAATTGAGCTACACCCCTGTGCGGCAACTCACCCCAACCCGAACACGAAGTGCCGGGCAGGGGTCACTTGCCCCACGGCGGACCAGTGTACGGGTAGTCGGGCGACTTTCCCAACCGGTCTACCCCTCGCGCGTCGACAGGCTGGTCAGCGGGGCGTCCGGACGGTCGCCCGGGCCTGCGACAGGACCTTCTCCCCGTGGCAGGTCGCGGTGATATCCAGCCTGGTCAGGCCCGCCTCGGTGACCTCCTTGACCACCGCGCTGACCACGATCTCGGTGCCCTCGTCGGTGTCGGGCACGACCACCGGACGGGCGAACCGCACGCCGAATTCGACCACCGCGTCCGGCGCACCGGCCCAGGCAGTCACCGCCCGGCCGACCAGCGCCATGGTGAACATGCCATGGGCGATGACCCCGGGCAGGCCCACCTTCGTGGCGGTGCGGTCGCTCCAGTGGATCGGGTTGAAGTCGCCCGAGGCGCCCGCGTAGCGGACCAGGTCCGCGCGGGTCACCTGGAACGTCTGGGTGGGCAGTTCCACGGTCAGGCCTCCCCGCGTACGACGATCTTGGACCAGACGGCCACCACCGGCTCGCCGGCGGCGGTACTCACGTCCGTGCGGGTGGTCAGGAAGCCGTGCCCACCCCGGTTGGTGATCTCCTCGATGGTGTTCACGCAGACCAGCTCGTCACCGGCCACAACCGGCCGGGTGTACGCGAAGCGCTGGTCGCCGTGGACAACCCGGCTGTAGTCGACACCGAGCGCCGGGTCCTCGACGATCTGCCGACTGGCGGCCATGGTCACGATCACCGGGAAGGTCGGCGGGGCGACCACGTCGGGGTGACCGAGCGCCCGGGCGGCCTCGGGGTCGTGGTGGGCCGGTTCGGTGGCCCCGATGGCGGTGGCGAACTCACGGATCTTTTCTCGGCCCACCTGGTAGGGGGCGGTCGGCGGATACGTCCGGCCGACGAAGGACGGGTCCAGGGACATGCCGCGAACCTACACGGAAGGCACAAAAGCCGATCCGTACGGGCTGGCGGCTCGAGGCCGCCAGCCGTGCGGATCGGCTTTTGGACGTGCTGCAGGGACCGGGCCGGCTGGGCCGGCCGGGAATCAGCGGGTCTCGCGGTGGACCGTGTGCCGGCCGTCGCGCGGGCAGAACTTCTTCAGCTCGATGCGGTCCGGGTCGTTACGACGGTTCTTGCGCGTGATGTAGTTGCGCTCCTTGCACTCCACACACGCCAAAGTGATCTTCGGCCGGACATCGGTCGCCTTCGCCACGGCGGAGTGCCTTCCTCGCTAACGGGTAACAACTACGGCGCATCAGCCTACGCGATTACTGCGTAGACATGCAAAGTGGGCGCCTATGGCGCCCATTCCACCGACCACCGAGATGGCCCGGCGGACGAGAGTAGCGGTGGCCGGACTTGAACCGGCGACACAGCGATTATGAGCCGCTTGCTCTGCCAACTGAGCTACACCGCCGCAGGTGGGTCCAGCTGAACCCGCTGAGCCCCCTTACGGAATCGAACCGTAGACCTTCTCCTTACCATGGAGACGCTCTGCCGACTGAGCTAAGGGGGCCTACCCGATCACCCCGTTGGGGTGTCGCGCAGGGGAAACAGTACACGACCGCGCCGCCGAGGTGAAATCGGATCCCCTATTGACGCGTCTACGCAGATCAGGGCACCACGCGCAGGCGCGGCAGCTCGCCGGCGGAGATCTCTTCCGGCGCGACGGCTGGCGCAGCCTCCGACTCGGCCCGGGCGCCGAACCAGGCCTCCAGCCGCTCGTACGGCAGTGGCCGGCTGAACAGGAAGCCCTGGCCGATCTCGCAGCCGATGTCCTGGAGCAGCTCCAGGGTCAGCTCGCTCTCCACACCCTCGGCCACCACGGCCAGGCCGAACTGCTGAGAAAGCGTCACCACCGCGTTCACGATGGCCAGGTCACCCGGATCGGTCGCCATCCCCTGCACGAACGACCGGTCGACCTTCACCTCGTTCACCGGCAGCCGGCGCAGCTGGGCAAGGGACGAGTTGCCGGTGCCGAAGTCGTCAACCGAGAGCCGGACACCGAGGTCACGCAGGCGCCGCAGGGTGGGTATCGGACGTTCGGTGCCGTCCAGCACACCGGACTCGGTGATCTCCAGGGTGAGCAGCAGCGGCGGCACGCCGTACTCGTCGAGCAGCTCCCGCACCAGCGCGGGGAAATGCGGGTCGATGAGGGTGCGGGCGGCGAGGTTGACCGAGACGGCGAGCGGCTGCTCGCCGTGATTCCAGTCCCGGCTGCGCCGCAGGCTCTCCCGGAGCACGAACTCGGTGAGCCGGCCGAGCTGGCCGGTGTGCTCGGCCACCGCCACGAAGTCCTCCGGGGCCACCGTGCCGTGCGCGGCGTGCTCCCAGCGGGCCAGGCCCTCCACCCCGACCAGGCGCCGGTCCCGCAGCGTCACCTTGGGCTGGAAGTAGACCTCCAGCGCGCCGCCGTCCAGGGCCCTGCGGAGGTCGCCGGCGAGGCCCAACCGACGCAGCGACCGGGACTCCAACGCCGGACTGTAGAGCTGGACGCTGCCTGGGACCGACTTCGCCGCCGTCGCCGCCAGGTCCACCCGCTGGAGCAGGGCCACCGCGTCGCTGCCGTGGTCCGGGTGTACGGCCACCCCGACGGCCGTGTCCACGTCCAGGGTGAGCGCGTTGAAGACCATCTCGTCGCGAATCTGCTCCCGCAGCCGCCCGGCCAGTTCGAGCGCTGCCTCGGCGCTCTCCAGCCGCAGCGTCACCAGGAACTCGTCGCCGCCGGCGCGACCGACCAGGGCCGAGGAGGGTACGCAGGCGCGCAGCCGTTCGGCGACCTCGACGAGGACCTTGTCACCGGCCGCGTGGCCAAGCGACTCGTTCACCTGGCGCAGCCGGTCGACGTCGAACAGCAGCAGCGCCACCACCTCGCCCGGCACCCCGATCTTGACCGCCTCAACCACCGCGGCGGTCAGCCGCCGCCGGTTGGGCAGCTTGGTCAGCGTGTCGTGGTCGGCGTCGTGCCGCAGCCGGTCGACCAGCCGGGAATTCTCCAGTGCGACCGCAGCGTGCGCGGCGATGGTTTCGAAGACGGGGATGTCGCTGGGCGTGAAGTGACCCACGTCGCTGAGCCGGTTGGCGACCTCCAACGTGCCAATCACGGCTTGGCCGGAACGTAACGGCACGACGATGGCGTCCTTGACGATGTTTCCCCCCATGGAACGGCGGAGCTCCGACTCGTCGCCCAACGCCCTACCGACCGTCAGCGTCTTTCCCGACTCCTGGGCCCGTTCGCGGAAGGCCGCGGGCGTCGGCGCGACGTCGAGCAGGCCGGGATCGTCGACCCGCGCGGTCAACAGGACCTCTGGATGCCGCCGCTCAGGCGGGAGCCAGAGGGTGGCGTACTCCGCCTGCATGAGGGCACGGACGCGGTCGAGGAGCACGTCCACCAAGGCGCTCTCGGGACCACTGGTAGTGATCAACCTGCTCAGGTCGTACATGCCAGTCAACGTGCGGTGCTGGCGGAAGAACTGCGCGTACGAGCGGTAGACCAGCGCCAACGCCGAGAACAGGACAGCAAGCAGCAGCACCGACCACCAGGTTGCCCGGAGTGCGATCAGCACGAGGAGGCCGGCGGCGGCGTTGATAGCCATGGTCAGAAGGACGGAGGGAGTCGTCCGGAGCGCCTCCCTGCCCGCCTGCCAGCCTTGCAGGAGCACGTGGACACCAACCACCGAGGTGAGGCTCACCATGGTGATGATGGTGACGGCGAGGAAGAGGCTGGCCCACGCGCCAGGTCTGATGTTGTCGAGGGGCGGGAGAGCGAGCAGTATGAGGCTCGCCAGCGACGTGGCAGCCGCCGCCTTGGCCACGTTGAACCAGAACTTGGCCGGCGGGAGTCGGTGCACGACGCTTGAAACAACCACCGAGGCGAGGGTGTACGCCAGCACCACGGCCAGGGGCGGCAGAAAGAACAGTGCCAGAACGAGCGGAATCTCGGTCAGCGTCACACCCACCGACTGGCGACGGACGATGAAATTCAGCACTGGAATGCTGGCCCCGACCATCGCCAGGAAGATCACCAGCGTCAGGCCCCACTCCCCGAAGGCCTCGTCGGAGATCATGCCGATAGCCGTGCAGGAGAGAACCGCGACAAAAGCCAGCGGCCCTGTGATGAGCCAGGCGTAGTCCGTAGATCTACGTCGCGTGTCACGCCTGGCCATGCGGCTCCCTCTGGTTGCGTCGGTGGCCCGCTCCGCGGGCCCGGTGACGGCTACCGCTGGCTACCGAAAGGTGCCCGCACCCCAGATGACGTCGGCCGGCGTGTCGCCAGTTGTGGAGAGGACGCCCACGCTGGCGATGACAGCGAGCATGAAGAGGGAGCCAAGCAGTCGACTCAGCCTTCGACCAGACATGATTACTCCTGTCAGAGAGGTGTCACGGGAGTTGAATTCCTACGATGGTGCCACACCATAGGAACCCAGGGGAAGCCGAGAGAGGCCCGTGCGGTCCGGCCGTCGGCCAGGGTTCCCCGTTCCTTAACCGAGCCGTGCCAGGCAACCGGGGCGGGCGTCCTCTTAGGCCCTCGCCCCTCGCCCAAAGTGATGTTCCTTCCAAATCACATCACGGCGGTCATACCGCCAATCAATGATTCACGCCAAGGCCGAGGCAGCCATCACTCACGGTTATCGGCGGGGTTGTTCTGGGCCAGCATCCATCGGCAACCATAGCTGGTCTTCTCTCGCCCAAACGGGGCCTGGCTTGGACCAAATCCAAGAAGGCTGCCGGCGTCCGTGGGCCAGAGCCAGCTCCAGCCGTCACACCCTGTCCCCGATCCGGGGCCGACTGGCCACAGGGACGGCCCGGATAGGGAAAACTCGCAACCTCGGCAGGTGCTTCAGACTCGACCCATCGGGCCAGAAGTGTGCGGTGAGTTTGGAGTAAGCGAGCTGACGGGTGCGGGCGGACGCCCCGTGGATCGTCCGCCCACACCCGGCGCGCGGTGCCAGCCACTCGCGGTCACCGCGGCCGCTCAGCAGCCCTGGGTGCCGCTGGCGATGTAGTACGTGTAGCCGTTCCAGTCCAATTCGCCGTACGCCGCCACGCAGTAGTTGGCGGTGCCGGTGACGCCGCGCGGGCCGGCGTAGTACGAGTAGATGCCGTTGTCAATGGTGGACACCACCGTGGCCGTGCAGCTCCTGTTCTCACCCGAGGTCTGTGCGCACCGGGCGATCTCCACCGAGGTACGGGCGGGCTTCCCGTACGCCGCACCGAGGTGGTTGACGCAGGCGCTGTTGGTGCCGCCGTTCGTGCTGTTGTAGTAGATGACCAACTCCATCACCGGGTTGCTCGCCGGGTACGCCTTGCTGTAGGTGATCGTCCCCGAACTCGAAACGGCGGCCTGCGACGGCGCCTCGGTTATCACCTGCACCGTGGCGAACGGCGCGGCCAACGGCCCTATGTGGACGCTACACGAAATCGATCTTGCGGTGGCCGCGAGCCACATGCATAGCCGTTGCTCGCTGGGAGCGTGCACTCGGCGGAGAGTAGTTGCCGCCCATCTGCCACGAGGCTGTCTGGCGCGGGCCAGTGATGATCAGTACAGTGCCGCAGCGTGGGCGCACTGAAGCCGTGGCACATCGCCGTGCTCTGCTGTCTTGTCACGTCGGCGGCGCTGCTCGCCGGCCTCATCTGGTTCGTTGTAAGCCGGTCCAGCCGCCGCCGCTAGCGCTCCCTCGCTGGCTGCTCGCGCCACTGGCCGCCGTCCCGCAAGAGCCGTTGAACCATCGAACGCGCTTCTTCCTCGGTCGCGAACTCCCACCGCAGCACCTTGCCCGTCTCGGTGTCGCCGGACCGCGCCACGACATGCCGCCGCACCTCACGGGATAGCCAGACGAATCCGCCACAACGGCGACCGATGACGCCGCCTGACGAACCGCCCGGCCACCCGATGATCTCTGCGACACAGCCAGCGAGATCGAGCGGGCTGGAGCGGGACTGAGCGGGACTAACGAAAGAGGCCCCTGACCGGCATTCGTGCTGGTCAGGGGCCTCTTTGTGCACCTGGTGGCGGGTAGAGGATTCGAACCTCTGTAGCTTTCGCGACGGATTTACAGGGCGTCCCCGTTCCGCCTACTTCTGACCCACTTGACCTGGGCCTTTCCGCTTCGACCAGAGCGGGGGCGAGCACTCTTCCCCCCGATGCGCCCCCGTCCACGGCTGGCCGACAACGCTCGACTGATCTTGTCATTGACCGTCTCCTCCTCTCCGTCGATGCAGTTGGCGTAGACCTTCAGCAAGACGGCGACACTGTGCCCGGCACGGCGAGCGACCTCGGTTGCAGGCACTCCCCCGTTTAGCCAGAGCGATACGGCAGCATGCCGAAGGTCATACGGTCGCCGCGCCAGCGGTGAGGCGGTGATCTCGGAGGCTAGGGCATAGGCACGCGCCTCCTTCCAGACCCGGTCGTACGTTGAGGAGGCGAGCGGGCCGCCACGCAGCCCCCGGAACAAGCGCCCGTCCGGTGTCGTCCCGTAGCGCTCCAGGTGCTCGCGCATCAGCCGAACCAGCTCTGGGGGGATCGGGATCGTCCGGGTCTCCCCCTGCCCTCGGTGCTTCAGCCCTCGGACTTCTCGTCCGTCTTCGGTCTCCGTCCAGCTCGGCCCGGCATACGGGTTGGTTTCCACCAGTACGATCCGGCCCCAGCCACTTGACGGAAGGGCACAGTCCATCTGGCGCAGGCTCGCCGCTTCCGACGGCCGGAGGCCGGCGTAGTAGAGGCAGCCGAAGAACGCTACGAACCTGCCACCGTCACGAACAACGTCTGGGACTGCCGCCAGGATTGCCTCGACCTGTGCAGCGTTGGCGACGACGCGTCGGTCAACGGTCTCGCCGACCTCGGGCGCCTTCCACTGGATCTTGTCCAGGGGGTTGTAGTCCAGGAGGTCTCGCTCAACTGCGAAGCGAAGCGCGTTGTAGAGGGTCGCCCGCTTGCGTTGGACGGTACGGGCCGCTGCGGGCTTGCCATCAAGCTTGCGAGCACAAGCAGTCAGCGCTTGTCGGACGACATCAGCCTTCGCAAGATCACTGACAGGACGGGATGCCCTGCCAATCCACGCCAGCGCCTCCGCAGTCTTTGGCGGTGGAGCATCCTTTGAACGATTCGGATTGAAGGCCCAGGAGTAAAGGGCTTCACGAAGAATGTCATGCTGCGGAGCGCCCCGGGTTGCCGCGACCAGTGCGGCGGTGACGGTCACTAGTGCCTCGACAGCCGAGCGACGCGACTTCGCAGCTAAGCTCGGCCATTTCATCTCAACGTAATCGCAGGCATGCACGTACCAGGTCATGCGGCTCTGCTCGGCGGCGGACTTCTCCGGCAGGCCGGTCACCTCGTCGAATGGGCTGCCAACCTTCACCGCCTGCATGAGGTCCGCCCGAAAGCGGTCCGCGAGCGCCTTTGTGATGAACGACCGCTCGCGGCGCTGGCCGGCAACGGCCCAGCGAACCCGGTAGGCCTTGCTCTTCCCTCGGTCAGCCCGCTTGCTGATGTCATGGATCTTGACGTTGTAGGTGCTCACGCGGCCACCTCCTCGTGGTCGCGGAGCCACTTGTCGACGTCGGCTGGGCGGTATCGGATCTCACCGTTAGGCAGCTTGATGGACCGAGGCCCGAGGCCAAGCTGACGCCAGCGATAAAAGGTGGACCGTGGCACATCTCCCAGCAGGACGAGAACCTCCTTCGTCGTGAGGAGCTTGTTCAACTTGCCTCCTTTGCTACTAGGCGGCGGCCGGCACCGTGCCGGCGGCGGGGGTGGATCCGGTTTCGTGGGCGAGTTCTTCGCGGCCGGTGGTTCGTCGCTCTCTGGCCATGGCGGCGGCGGTGTTGGCGAGGAGGGCGTCGCCGGTGGTGTGCCAGCCGACTCCGGCGAAGGTGAGGGTGCCGACGATCAGGGGCGTGCCGTCGTCGAGGCGGTCGGCGGGTGGGCCGCTGGCGGCCCGGTGCTCGTGGGCCTGGTCCTCGTGCCGCCGGTAGGCGATGCGGGTGTCGCGGAGGAGTTGGAAGGTCACCGAGTAGCGGCGGCCCTTGGTGAGGAAATGGCCGCCGAAGCCGAGCATGTGCGCCCATCGCCGTAGCCGGGCGTAGGGGTTGGTCGTCGCTGGTTTCGTCGGTTTGGTGTCAAGGCTGGCTTGACGGTGGGCGACGCAGGTGGGGCAGGCGGCGTAGCGGGTGTGGGTGCCGCAGTCGGGGCACTCCCACCGGTCGACGAAGCCGGGCGTGGGTCGAGGCTGGCGGGGCCGCTCGGAGAGCGGGAGCGGGGTGCTGGTGGGTCGGCCGATGCGCCAGCAGGCGTCGATGAGGCGGGCGGTGTGGTCGCCGTCGGGGTCGGCGTAGTCCCCGATCGAATCGGCGTCGAGGCGGGTGGAGGTGTGCCCGGTGGCCTCGGTGCTTTTGGTGGCGTACTTGGCAAGGTAGCCGGCGACCATGCCATCGGTGACCTCACCGCTGCCGTCGGTGGCGATCGGTTCCAGGTCGACCTGCTCGCCCCAGGCGATGAGCCAGCCCTCGGGGCGGTCGGGGTGTGGCGGGGTGTGGAAGGCGATCTGCGCGGCGGCGTGGCGGAGCGCGTCGACGAGGTCGGCGACCGTGAACCCGGCCGGGGGTGGGACGACGGCGTCGGGGTCGTCGGGGTTGACGCCGTCGAGGCGGGCGATGGCGTGGAAGTGGACCGCTCCCCGGGCTTGCAGTTCGGCGACCTTCCCGGGCGATAGCCGCACCGGTGGGACCTTTCGCACCTTGCCGGAGGCGGTGGCTACCTCAACCTTGGGGATGCCGCGTCGGCGGGCGAGTTTGGCCAACCAGCGTTCCGCGGCTTGCTTGGTGCGGTGCCAGAGCTCGCCGGAGGAGAGGTTCCAGACGACCTGGTGGTCGTGGTCGTAGCAGTCCAGGCACAACGGCTGCCCGAGGACGGTGTCTCCGGGCTCGTGGCGTGCCCAGCAGACGGCGGGTCGGCCGTGGGGGCAGAGGCCGGCGGTGGGGTCGGTGGCGCGGCGGGCGTGGCATGGTTCGGCGCGGCAGTCGCAGCGCTTGCGGTTGCCGCAGGTGTGCTTGCGAACCACGCGGGCGTGGACCGTGCCGAACGACGGTGCGGTGAACGTGGCGAACACGGCCGGATGCTCGGCGACCGTCTCCGGGACGCCCTTGCCACCGACCAGGCCAGCGCGGAGCAGCTGAAAGGCGTCGCGCTGGTAGGTCTGCGCGCACGAGGGGCAGACGGTGGCGCGGCGGTTGCCGCAGGCGGTGTAGATCGTGCCGTCGGGCATGCCGTCGGTGTGCCGCTGGTCGAGGACACGGCCGGTGGCGGGGTCGACGGTGAGCAGCTGCCCGGCGAGCCGGATCGGGCGGGTGCAGCCGGCGGCGGCGCGGACGTGCTCGATCCAGCCGAAGTAGTCGGGTTGGGTGGCGCGTTCGAAGGCGGAGCCGGCGGCGGTGTAGCCGTAGACGGGCGGGACATCGGCGTTCGAGCCCACCCCCCGGGCCTTGGAGGCGCGGGGGGTGAGGTCCAGCGTCGAGGCCATCAAGCCGCCACCCCGTCAGGGTGGTGGGTGGTGATGGTGCGCTCGCGCACGATGACCCGGCAGGCGCCGCATTGGCGTTTGGCCGGCTCGTGCTGGTGGCAGGGGACGGTGGTGGTCACCTGGCCGCAGCGGATGGTGACCGGTGCCCGGCAGGGTCCGCCGGGGATGACGTCGACGACGGTCCGGCGGGTGTCGTACGGGTGCGGCTCCGGGTTGGCGGGGCAGGTGTGCAGGATGTGCACGATGTCGACGGTGTAGATGGTCATCGGGCACCACCGGCCAGGGTGGTGAGGAGTTGCCCGGCGACGGCCGGGGCGACATCCAGGCGGTCGGCCAGCTCGGCCGGCGTGATCGGGGTGCCGGTGGATTGTTCGTGCTGCACGGCGGCGAAGCGGGCCATGGGCAGCAGATGGGTAGGGACGTCGACCGGCTCCGGGGCCGGCACGGTGACAGGCTCCGGCGCGGCAGCCGGCGTGATGGTCGGTTCGGTGGCCGGGACGGGTGCCGGTTGCGGTGCGGGGGTGATGGCGGCCGGCGGTGCCGGCTCGGTGACCTGCTCGGCCACCTGGACGCGGATCGGTGCGACCGGCTCAGCCGGCGGCACGGTGTCCTCCCGCACTGTCGGTGCGGGAGCGAGAACGAGCTTGACCAGGGCCATGAACGCCAGCGCCGGAACGGCCGAGAGGAGCCAGCCGGATGGTCCGGACTTGGCGACCGCGAGTTGTGCGGCGAGGGAGAGGCTGGCGGCGGCGATGAGCAGGAGCATCGGGTAGCCGATGGATGCGCCGGTGCGGCGGCGTCGGCGGATGGTCAGCAGGGAGGCGATGGGGACGAGTTCGGAGATGACGGCGTTGGCCCAGCCGAACCACTGCCCGGTCCCGTCCGGGGAGTTGGTAAGGGTCCAGTCTTTGACGTGGGTGAAGGAGGCGGCACCGGCGAAGCCGGCGACGGTGAGGAGGATGAGGACCAGGACGACACCTTCGACACGGGTGCCGGTGGTGGGTTCAGTAGCGGACATCGTCGCCTGCCTTCTCGTAGACGGAGGTGACGGTGCGCTGCTCGGCGAGCAGGCCGACGCAGCCGACGCGGATGGCGTCGCAGGTGGCGCAGTGCTCGCCGTCGGAGGCGGTGCAGGCTGCGCGGTGGGCTTCCTGGATTTGGCGGATGGATTCGGCGTAGTAGCCGGACAGGAACCGCTCGTAGGACAGGGGGCCGCGGTCGGCGAAGTATTCGGCGAGGGCGGTCACGGCGTAGTCGTCCGGGGTCATCCGCTCGTCAGCGGCGAGGTTGGTGATGGCGATGGTCATCGGGCACCTCCCGGGGTGCAGTCGAGGCAGGAGCCGGTACGGCGAGGGATGTAGAAGGGCTGGACGTGGCCGCAGTGCCTGCAGGTACGCCGGGCGCGCAGGGCTTTGGCGATGGCCTCCCGCTGGGCGGGCGTGGCGGTCCGCTTGGGTGCGGCGAGGTCGAGGCGGTAGAGGTAGGCGACGCGCTTGCCGCGCCACCAGACGATCTGCGCGACCGGGTCATGCCCTCCGGGGCGAAGGCCGGCGGCACGCAGTTGCCGACGCGTAGCCAGGCCGTCAGGGGCCATCCGGTAGGGGAAGGTAGGAAAGCCGGTTCGGGTGCCGGCCGGGTCATAGATGACAGCGGTCATGGCTGGCCTCCCCAGCGCTGCTGGGCGGCCTGCCGGGAGATCCCCAGCCGCTGGCCGATCTCGGCCCACGAGTAGCCGAACGCCCGCAGACCGATGACGGCCTCACCGATGGCGTCGTCGAGGTTGGCCGACAGGGCGACCAGGTCGCGGAGGGCTTCGACGTCGCCGGTGGCGACGCGGCGGCCGTGGGCGCGGATGATGCGCCGGGCGAAGGCCGCGAACTCGTCGTTCTCGACGACATCCCGCCGCTTCTGGCGGGGGACGCAGGGCGTCAAGGTCGGCTTGACGGTGCTCATCGGTTCTCGCCTCCCTGGGTGTGGAGGCGGTCCCAGTCCTTCGCCGCGTCTTCTAGAGCGGCGATGACGCGCTCGGCGGTGCAGAGCGGGTCGTCGTTCCACGAGTAGGGCGAGGTGTGCTCGTCGACCTCGTTGATCCAGTAGCCGTCGTCATCGACGACTGGGATCGGGTAGTGCTCATCGAGGTAGTCGGTCAGGACGGCGATGGCATCGAGGTAGGTGGGCTGGTCGGCGAGGTCGAGGTCGGAGAAGTGGTTGACCCGGTGGCCGGCGCAGGCGATACCGATGGCCCCGACCGCACAGGCCGGCGGCGTCAGGTGGCCGGCGGGAACGTCGGTGGCGTAGTAGGTGCCCTGGGTCCAGCCATGCCGGCGCAGGTAGAGGGCAGCCATCCGCAGCAGGTCAGCAGGGGTGACCGGCGCGGTAGAGGGTGGGTTGTGGGTAGCCTTCATGGCAGCCACGTCCTTTCGGTAGGGCTGTTGGCGAAGGTCGGCAGGACCGGCGTGCTTGCGAGGCCAGTCCGGTCCTGTCGGCCGATCAGTGGGTGCGGAGCCGCAGGTAGCGGCGGTGTCGGGTGTCGTCGCCGCCCATCTGGTGCGGGGCGGAGACGTAGACGAGCCGACCGGTACTGCGGGCGGCGTGGAGCATCGCGGCCAGGTCCTCGGGACTGCCGACGATCCACATCTCGGTGTACTGCGCGGCCCGTTGGTTGTTGGCGCGGGCGTAGGCGCGTTCCCGGGTGGTCATGCCGGCCGCCTCAACGGGTAGGGCGGTGCGGGTGGCAGTGGGTCGGTGTCGGGCCAGATGACCAGGCCGCGACTTCCGCAGACGAAGCAGAGCAGGTAGTACTGATCCCCGATGGTGGGCAGGTAGGCCCGCCACTCGATGAGCAGGTGGTCTCGGCAGATGTGGTTGTCGTCTGCCGTGGCTCGCGCCTTGATGACGTCGGTGAAAATGTCGACGACGTTCAGTGCCGGCCATTCGCGGGGGTGGTGGTTGTCGTAGACGATGCTGTCGGCGAGTTCGGTGTAGTTGGAGCAGAAGATCTGCTTCCGGACGCCTCCGCAGAAGTTGCACCGCCACCACTGGATTTCCTCAACCCGGTCGGTACGGTCGCCGTACTCTGCTTCATCGAGTTCGGCGTACTCGTGGCACTCGTGCGGTGGTGCCGACAGGTGATTGATCATGCTGCTACTCCCACGTCGAGACGGATCAGGTCGGGGACGAGGGCCGGTAACGGCCGGGGTCGGCGGATCCAGGCGGCGTAGTCAGCGATGCCGGCGATCTGGGCGTCGGACAGGTAGGCGACCTTGATGCGGCGGGGGATGCCGCCCTCGGCGATGAGGTAGGCCGCGCCCTGGTTGGTGGGTTGGATGTCGGTGGCGGTGTAGCCCTGCTCGGCCCAGCCGTGGCCCAGCACGATGTTCGAGCTGTTCGGTGTGGTGCAGCGGAAGGCGGCGCGGTAGCCGAACAGGTCCCGCAGGCTGGTGGGGATGATGTCGAAGGACGGCCGCTGGGTGGCGGCGACGACGGGGATGCCGGCGGCGCGGCCCCGGGCGACCAGGTCACGCAGGAGAGCGACGAACTCTTCCTGTTCCTGCTTGGAGCCGACGGTGGCGGAGTAGAAGGCGATCTCGTCGACCAGGACGGTGATGACGGACAGGCCGTCGGCGGCGGTGACTTTGCGGCGCCCGTGGGCGCGTAGCCAGGCGTAGCGGTTGTTCATCACGACCTGCAGCCGCTTCAGCACGGTGAGAGCGGCGGTGATGTCGGGGCCGATGAAGGCATCGGCGCAGTCCTCCCACTGGCCCAGTTCGACTAGCTTGCCGTCCAGCAGGACCAAGCGGCTGTCGACGGAGAGGGCGGCGTGGGCGGCGATGGTGTTGAGGAGGCCGGACTTGCCTCCGCCGGGTTCGCCGCCGGCGAGGAGGTTGCGGTAGGCGAGGGTGATGTTCACGTGCTGACCGAACTCGTCGATGCCGACGAAGATGGGGTCGAACATCGACAGGCCAGGCCCCACCGGTATGCCGGCAGCCGGGGCGGGTGTCGTGGCGGTCATGGTTGCCCTCCTTGGGCGTTGGTGGGCGCGAGAAGCCACACGAACGAGCCCGCAGGGCTCCTCGCGTCCGGGTTGGGTTCGGGGTTAGATCAGGCCGTCGTCGTGCTGCTCGTCGTGCCGGTCGGCGTCGAGCTCGGCGTCACGGCGGTAGTCCCGCGACCGTCCGTCGCGGCCGCAGGCGTAGCAGTGGAAGTAGAAGCCGTCGGTGGCCTCGTCGTACTCGATCTGGGTCATGGGTCAGATCCAGTCGGAGACGTCGTCGTCATCCGGCGACGTCGAAGCCGCGGGCTTGCTGCCGTTGGCGGTGGTGGCCGGCGGCTTCTTCGGTTGGGCCGGCAGGGTGACGGCGGGGACGTCGACGTCGGGCAGGTCCAGAGCGGTCGGCACGCTGCCGGTGATCCGCTCGGTTGCCGGAGTGTTATCGGGGTCGATGACGTCGACCAGCGGGGAACCCACCTCTGCGGTGAGCACCTCGCGGCGTTTGATGTCGAACCGCAGGTACGCGGCGTTGCCGTCCGATGCCCGCTCGATCAGAGCGGTGGAGGCGTTGCAGGCGACCGCGATCCGGTCGAGGCGGCCTTCCAGGTCGGCCAGGGAGAGGCCGGGGCGCAGGTAGACCCAGACCCGTTCACCGACTGGGGTGGGCTTGGCCCAAAGGATCAGCGGCAGGCTGCCGGAGCGGTTGGAGATGATGAACTGCGCGAAACACACGCGTAGCCGGTGCCGCACGAACAGGCACATGAACCAGCCGAACACCGTGCGGCGGATGACCGGCACAGCGGCCGGGACGCCGACGACCAGGGCGACCACCCCGGCGGTCACCGGGGCGGCGGTGTGGTTGGCCAGCTGCACCCAGAAGGAGATGGCCCCGGTGGTGAACACGATCTCGGTGCTCCACCACCACAGCAGCCGCAGCACCGGCCAGATACGGACCAGCACCCAGACGAACACGCCCAGCGGGACGCCGATGAGAGCGCCCACGAACAGGGCCACGATGGGGTGCATGTAGGAAGCGGCCACCACGGCCGAGAGCAGGCCGACGATGACCGCCGTCAGGTAGAACGCCAGCCGGGCGTTCCGCGCCGAGGAACGGTGGACTCTGGCCTCGATGACCGTCACCGTTCCGCTGGACTTCCCGCCGAAGGGGCGGCGAGGGCTAGACTTGGACACGACGAGTCCTCCCTTGCACGAGGGTGGATGAGTTGGAGGGCACGGGGTCGGCGATGTAGGAGTCGGACCGACCCCGCGCCAGCTTTTGCGGGGATGTCACCACCACAGGTGGCGACCAGGCCGGGAGTGTAGGAGTCGGATCCACTCCCGGACCGTTCGTTTCAGGTCAGCGGACCTCGGGCCGCTTCAGGCGAGACACCGCAGGCTTCACACAGCACGCTGTGCGAAGGACTACTTGGCCGCCGAACCAGCCTTCGGCTTCAGCGACACGGAACGGAACGCGACGCCGTTGCGCCCGTTGGTCGCCCACGGAATAGCCTCCAACTGCTCGACCTCGATGAGCTGCCCCACCATCACGCCCGGCTTCTCACCCGCCGTGGTGATGGTGATGACCTCACCGCCCGTCTCGTCGAGAACGAAGACCTGGGTGGACCACATGAGCCGGCCCGTTCCCTTCTCCGACCGCTGGTTGCCGTTCTGGTCGTTCTTCGGCTCCGGGTCCTTCGACACCGTCACCTGCTTCGCCTTGGTGTCCACGTACAGCTTCACGCCTGTCTCCTGTCGTTCGGGGCACCGGACATCGGTGCACTTCCGGCGTCTTCATGTCTTTATGAAGACATGAACACCGTAAGGTGACGCAGCGCGCTGCGTCAAGACTTCATGAAGACCTAAACTGGTAAGTGACGTGAGGGAGGGTCGAGACGTGGCCAAGTGGGAGCGGATCGCCGCAGACTGGCGAGCAAAGATCCATGCCGGCGAACTCCAGCCAGGCACCAAGCTGCCAAACGAGCAGGCGCTAAAGGCTGAGTACAGCGTGAGCCTGCCGGTTGTCCGCCAGGCCTTGGACACTCTGGAAGCCGAAGGGCTGGTTGACCGACTGCACGGGCGAGGCACCTTCGTTCGAGCGCCACGTCAGCCCGTACGACGCTCGCCCGATCGGTACCAGTGGGAGAAGGACCGCGCGCGGCTGCCCGAGTCCCAGCGGCGCCGAACCGGTGCGACGGAACGCGACACCGGCCTGACCATGCAGGACTTGGAGTTCGAGGCGGAGTATCACACCGTCCCCGCGAGCGCCGACCTGGCGCGGACCTTCGGTGTTCCGGCAGGCGCGAAGATGCTTCAACGCATCTACCGGACCGGGTCGCGCCGGGAGAACGTCCCGCTCAGCCTCAACACCTCATACATGATTTACGACGTGGCTGCGGAAAACCCCGCGCTGCTCGACGCCCACAATGAGCCCTGGCCGGGCGGAACCCAGCACCAACTACTCACCATCGGCATCGAACTGGACCGGATCGTCGACGAGATCTCCGCCCGCCCTCCAGGGCCTGAGGAAGCGGAGGCATTAAGCCTGCCGCCAGGCGTGTCAGTGCTCATCCTTCGGAAGATCTCCATCGACACAAACGACCGCGTGGTCGAAGTGTCGAACGTGGTACTTCCCGGCGACCGGACCGAGTTCGTCTACACAACCAAGCTGGCTCGGTGGTCTGAGTGAGCGGCCTGATCTCCGTCATCACACCGGTGCATGCACCCAGCATCCCGTACCTCGCGGAGTCATACGAGTCTCTGCGGTTGCAGCAGTTGCCGGACGGGTGGGACTGGCAATGGCTGGTCCAGGAGGATGGCCTCAGTGGTGCCGTGGAAGCCGCGCTACCCCGTGACCCGCGCGTGCTCGTCGGGACAGGAAAGCCGGGCGGTCCGGGAGTCGCCCGGAACATGGCTATGGCGCGTAGCAGCGGTTCACTGCTACGCGTTCTCGACGCCGACGACCAACTCACCCCCGGTGCGTTGGCCCGCGAGATCGAGGCGTTGACCAGCCAACCTGTCGGATGGACGACGTCGAGCGTTCTGGACCTGATGCCCGACGGAACGACCGTCGGATGGCAGCACGCGGACCCGCCCGGCGGAACGCTGCGGCGGCATGACGTGCTGGGCTACTTCCAGCAGAACGGCTACCGACTGCCCGTACATCCAGCGACCCTGTGCATCCGGCGCGAGCTGGCGCTTGCCCTCGGCGGCTGGATGGCGCTGCCCGGGGGCGAGGACACAGGGCTGTTGCTCGCGGCCTCAGTCATCGCTGACGGGTTCTTCATCGCCGAACCTGGCTTGCTGTACAGGAAGCACCCCGACCAGATCACGGCACAAGCCGACTGGACAGCAACCGAGGAGTGGAAGCTCCGCATGCAGCTCATCGAATCCCGAGCGGTTGCTCTGCGAGATCTCTCCTTCAGGTCGACCGTCTGAGCTTGTGGCCTCAGCCGCCACTGTGGCCAAAGATCGACATATGCCCTATCTTGCGTGGCATGCGACCGGTGCAGGAGCTAGCTCTACCAGGCCACAGTGCCGCGTCCGGAAGGCCGCTGGTTCGTTCACGGCGTCACTGGCCGTGGGTGGTGCTCTCGGTTGTCGCTGTTCTGTGCACAGGGATCGTTGCCGTGCCGATGTCCTGGGCCGTCTGGAAGCAGGCGGAGGCAGATCGAGGCGAGGCGACGCCAGACGCGGCCGTAAACGTGTACGTGCTACAGATGAGCAGTGGGGAGGAGATCGGCCTGTCGCGGGTGCTGGCCGGCAGGCGTCATGACGATTTGCTGCGGCAGTGGCGTCAGTACCGCGGCGAGATGCAGCGCGGCGATGTTCCGTCGAAGCTGGAGACGGTCGGACCGATCGACGTCGAGCACCAGGGCGGCGATCGCGCGTCGGTGACGGCCCAGGTCCAGCCGACCTGGTGGAAGGAACAGATCAACCTCAGCGGCACAGCTCATCCATGGCGGTTCGAGACCCGGCGAGACGCCGGCGGCTGGCGGGTGTGGGCCGCTGACCTTCCGCCGTGGTGCGGTGTGCACGTTCGGCCTGATACCTGCCGTTGAGCGCTACCGGCTGGCGACCGGCCTACCTAGTGAGCCTGCCGACGGTTGGACTCCTGCCGGAGCGCCTCCGTGAGATCTCGCCAGGTGCCGGTCGAGGTCTTCATCATCCGGTCAACCATCGAGCGGGCAGAGGCTTCGTCCGGGAAGTCGTACGACACCTCCTGCCCTTCGTCACCACCGAGGCGGCCACGGACTCGCCAGAGCCGGCGGTCGGAGAGCAGCCAGATGTCCCGCCGGGCCATGCGACCCCATGACCCGTTCCACCAGCGCCCGCGTACCTCCACCGGCAGCAGCCTACTCGGACACACGTACGAGCCGACCGGCTGCCGGCGAAGTGGTTCAAAGTTTCTGTACGTCTTCAAGGCGGCCCTTGACGGGCCGCACGCGCCGCCGCCTGGGCGCGCGCCGGCCGCTGCCGCTGTCGCTCTGCGGCCGTCACGCCTGATGCCCGGCGGCTGGCGCGGAGAGCGGGAAGCCCGGAGGGCCGCCGCAGAACGACAGGAGCGTTGACGGGTGAGGGGTGGGCCGACAGCCGGCCGGGCCGCGCGGCCACGAGCCCGCGCGGCGTAGGGGAGGGCACGTCGGCCGCGTCGGCGAGCTGGCGGCGGTCGCGGGGTTGCGGTTAGAGCGCCTCCGGCGGGGGCGCTCCGGCTCCAGGATGGCCGGGGCTCCGTCGGCGGGTTACGGTCCGGGGGTGGTTGCGGTAGGCCATCCCGCCTGCCATCGACCCGGGCGAGCCGAGCAGACCACCGCCCGACCCGCCAGCGTCCGAACGTGCGTCAAGGCCCGGTTGACGTGGCGGGTCGGGCGGCGGCCCGCTCCCCGTGAGGGCGGGTCGACGGCATACGGGATGGCGCGACGGCGGACGGCAGCAAGATGAACTATTGTGAATGGCCTCTTGACGGCTATGGCAGCACATGGGAACCGAGCCCGCACCCTCCATCGCGGGTCTCATAGGACCCTTTCTGGCAAATTCGTATCAAGAGTGCACGTAGGTGTCAGGCGAAGCTTGGCCCCAGATCCAAGGTGATAGCGATTTGGCCTGCAACAGGGGTGGAACTTGTCTTTGAGTGCTAAGACCTCCGAGGTGCCATCGGACGGCGGCGTCAGCGAGCTTGACATTGATCCAGAAACGCTCTGGCAGGCGGCAGATAAGCTGCGTGGTTCGATCGATGCGGCCGAGTATAAGCACGTCGTTCTAGGCCTGATCTTTCTGAAGTACATTTCGGATGCGTTTGAAGCTCGTCGTGCGGTGCTGGCCGACGAGCTGAGATCTGACGGCATCACGGGCCAACAAGCCGAGACGCTGCTGGAAAATCGCGACGAATACACCGCTGAAGGCGTCTTCTGGGTGCCACGAGAGGCCCGCTGGAGCAGTATCCAAGAGCAGGGTAAGCAGCCCAACATCGCCCGGCTCATCGACGACGCGATGTACGCAATCGAGCGGGACAATCCAAAGCTCAAGGGCAAGCTGCCCAGAGACTATGCTCGTCGTGGCATCGCTGCCGAGCGTTTGGGGGGGCTGATTGACCAAGTCGCCTCCATCGCCATCGGCACTCGTCATGCACGCGCAAAGGATATCCTCGGCCGCGTCTACGAGTACTTTCTGGGCAAGTTCGCCGCTGCAGAGGGCAAGCTAGGGGGAGAATTCTTCACTCCCAGATCGGTTGTCCGCCTGTTGGTCGAAATGATTGAGCCATACGAGGGACGGGTCTACGACCCGTGCTGCGGGTCTGGCGGAATGTTTGTGCAGTCGGAGAAGTTCGTTGAGGCCCACGGCGGCAACAAACGCGACATCTCAATCTTCGGCCAGGAGTCCAACCCCACCACTTGGCGTTTGGCGCACATGAACCTGGCTATCCGAGGAATTGAGGCAAACCTGGGCGAGCAGCCTTCGGACAGCTTCGTCCGTGACCTCCACCAGGATCTTAAGGCTGACTATATTCTCGCCAATCCGCCATTCAACATTTCTGACTGGTCGGGCCATCTTGTTCGTAATGACGTTCGCTGGAAGTTCGGTACGCCGCCGCTTGGCAACGCAAACTACGCCTGGATCCAACACTTTATCCACCACCTCGCCCCGCCCGATGGCCGAGGCGGTGGCATTGCCGGCTTCGTCATGGCTAACGGCTCACTCTCATCTAACACAGGCGGCGAGGGCCAGATTCGGGCCAACATCATCGAAGCCGACCTAGTGGACTGCATCGTCGCGATGCCTCCGCAGCTATTCCTGACGACTGGAATTCCGGTTTGCCTCTGGTTCGTGACTCGAGACAAAACAGGAAAGAACTTGAAGAAGGGTGGCCGTGACCGGCGAGGTGAGACCCTCTTCATCGACGCGCGGGCAATGGGCACCATGGAAACACGCACATTGCGCGTGCTTTCAGGTGTCAACGGCTATCCGGCTACGCCGAACACTGACATCGGACGGATTGTCCGGGCCTACCACGCTTGGCGCGGCGAAGACGGCGCCGGCGAATACCAGGATGTCCCCGGCTTCTGCAGGTCGGCCAACCTGGAAGAGCTCCGGTCGAATGGCCATGTCCTGACGCCGGGGCGGTACGTCGGCTCCGCGGAAGCTGACGAGGACGACGAGCCCTTTGAAGCAAGGATGCGGCGGTTGACCTCGGAGTTAAACCAGCAGCTGGCAGAGGCGAACCAGCTTGATGCGCGAATCCGGTCTAGCTTGGAGGCCCTGGGCTATGGCGGGTGAGTGGATAGATACCACGCTCGGGGAAGTACTGACGTTGAAGCGTGGGTACGACTTGCCAACACCCAGTCGGCAGCCTGGGCCATACCCGGTCGTTTCTTCGTCCGGGGTTACGGGCAGCCATAGAGAGGCCAAGGTCAAGGGACCCGGCGTCGTGACCGGGCGGTATGGAACTCTGGGAGAAGTTCATTATCTTGTCGAGGACTTTTGGCCCCTCAATACCACCCTCTATGTAAAGGACTTCAAGGGAAGCGACCCGAGGTTTATCTCATACTTTCTACGTTCACTGGACTTCCTAGCTTACAGCGACAAGAGCAGTGTCCCGGGCCTCAACCGAAATCACCTGCATCTCGCGCGTATTCGCGTGCCGCTTGACATCCAAGAGCAGCGCGCTATTGCCAACTTCCTGGGCGCATTCGATGACAAGATTGAGTTGAATGCCCGAACGAATAGCACACTTGAGGCCATTGCGCAGGCCCTCTTCAATGCCTGGTTCGTGGACTTCGGCCCGGTCAAAGCAAAGGCGATAGACGCTGGCGGCTTTGGGGGCGTACCTTCAGACGTCTTCGAGAGTCTGCCTGCCGTCTTCAGCGAAAGCGAAATTGGACCAATTCCGGCGGGGTGGAAGGTCGCGGAGATTGGCGACATCGCGGCGCTATCCCGAGACTCACTCAATCCCGCAGGTCATCCTACCGAGGTATTTGAGCATTTTAGCATTCCGGCGTTTGACTCGGGACCGTCACCCGCCTCCGATCTCGGCGCATCGATCAAGAGCTCGAAGTATATTCTGCCGCCAAATTCCGTACTGGTCTCTAAGCTGAATCCGCGAATTGCGCGGACCTGGCTCCCGAGCCCGGCACAGCAAGGCAGAAGGCAGATCGCATCCACCGAGTTCCTTGTAACACTGCCTCGTCCGGGATGGTCGCGCTGGTACCTATACTGCCAATTCGCGAACGGGCGATTCCGGGAGGAGTTGCGCCAAAAGGTGACTGGGACCTCGAGCAGTCACCAGCGGGTAAGTCCGAAGGATTTTGAGAGAACGCTCATCGTGGCACCGCCCCAGGAGGTTCGGGACGCGTTTGTCCGGATAGTCGAACCGTTATTCCTGAGGGTCGCGAGTAATCGAGCCGAGTCGTCTCTACTGGCCGAGGCCCGAGATGCCATGCTTCCCAGGTTGCTTTCGGGGGCAATTAGGGCGCCCAGCGTCGAGGGTGGGCAGCACTAATGGATAGTGATCCCGGCAGCGTTCCCTTCCGCCTGATCGCCTGCCGTGAACTTCTTGATGCTCATTCTGAGTCGCTCCGTATCCGGGAGCAGGTGGAGGCACTCGAGAGTGCCATGCCTGACCGACCCGGCCAAGTCGTCTCGTTTTGTCGGACAATCATTGAGACGACTTGCAAAACTATACTCGTCGACCGCGGCGCTAGCATCGATAGCCAGTGGGAAGCGCCTAAGCTAATAAAGGAGTCCCTCAAATACCTGAAACTCGGCCACGATGAGGACGGTGTCGCAGATCCGAAGTTGCGCAGCGGCTTAGAATCACTCGTCCGAGGCCTTAATTCCATAACCCAGGGAATCGTAGAAATTCGGAATGCCCACGGGTCGGCAGCTCACGGCGCAGATGCGTATTCGCCGCTCCTTGACGCGCGTTATGCCGAAATTATGGCTCGGGCGACGGATGCCGTGATCGGCTTACTGTTTAGGACGCATCTCCAGTCCGCAGGCCGCGACCCGCTTTCGCGGTTTCGCTATAGTGACCATCCAGATTTCGACGAGTTTATTGATGGCGAGTACGGACCCTTTGAGGTATTGGACGTACCACTGATTGCCAGTGAAGCCCTGTTCCGAACGGACTTTCAGGCGTATCGCACTGCACTCGTCCAGTTTAGGCAGGACCAGGAACAAAACAACGTTGCTGCTGAACCTACCGAGGGCTCGTGATGAACGAAAGTGTCGTAGAACAGGCAGCACTTGGTTGGTTCGAGTGGCTAGGTTTCGACACCCAGACTGGGGCGAATATCTCACCTGGTGCCGAGACACCCTTGCGGGGGTCCTACGAGGACGTTGTCCTCGATAAACGGCTTCAGGCGGCGTTACGGAAGATCAACGCCGATCTTCCAGAAGATTCCATCGAGCAGGCAATGCGTGTGGTGTTGCGGCCGCCTGAGCCAACGCTGGCGCAGAATAACCGGTGGTTCCATCGTCTGATCATCGAAGGGGTGGACGTAGAGCACCGAACGGCGGACGGTGAAGTCCGGGGCGCCAAAGCATGGCTGGTTGACTTCGATAACCCGGACCGCAACGACCTAATGGTGGCCCATCAGTTCACCGTAAGAAACGGTAGCAAGACCCGTCGCGCGGACCTCGTCGTCTTTCTTAACGGCTTGCCAATTGCCGTCATAGAGCTCAAAGACCTTACTGATGAGCGGACGGACATTTGGAAGGCGTACCGGCAGCTCCAGGAGTATAAGGAAGACATCCCGCTACTGTTCGCCTACAACGAGATTATGGTTATCAGCGACGGCGAGTCCACGAGGGTGGGCTCCACAACTGCAGACTCGAACTGGTTTTCGCCTTGGCGAACAATCTCAGAACTGCACCAATCGAACCGTTCACACCTTGAGGTCCTAATCAAGGACCTATTTAAGCTGGGTTCGTTGCTGGACTATTTGCGCTATTGTGTGACCTTCGATGAAGACTCGCGTACTGGTGCGATTGTCAAGAAGCTAGCTGCCTATCATCAGTTCCGAGCTGTACGGCGAGCACGCCGATCGGTCAAGGCGGCGCTCAAGCCAACGGGGGACGGACGTGGCGGGGTCGTCTGGCACACACAGGGCTCCGGCAAGAGCCTGACAATGCTAATGCTTTCTGCTGCCTTGATCGGCGACCGGGAGTTGGGCAATCCGACCATTGTTGTCGTCACAGATCGAAACGACCTTGATGATCAGCTCTTCGGAACCTTCGCTGCGGGCCACGCACTTCTACGACAGCCACCCGAGAAGGCCGAAAGCCGGGAGGACCTTGCGGCAAAGCTGAACCGCGCTTCGGGCGGCGTAGTTTTCACCACCATCCAAAAGTTTCAAGAGAGGGGCGCCGAGGTAAGTAAGCGGCACAACATCGTCGTACTGGCGGATGAGGCGCACCGCAGCCAATACGGCTTTCTTGAGGGCGGCGCGCGCTGGATGCGGAACGCCATTCCAAACGCTACCTTCGTGGGTTTCACCGGCACACCCTTGGAGCGTGACGATCGGAGCACGCCAGCCATCTTCGGCGATTACAGCGATACATATGATATTCGGCAGGCGGTCGAAGACAACGCGACGGTTCCGATCTACTACGAAATGAGGCTCGTAAAACTCCTGCCCGACGAAGAGGGTATCGCTGACGCCGAGCGGCAGCTTCGCGCCGCAACAGATGCCGAAAGGCAGGGATACAGCCTCTCCGAGGATTTCGCGGTGCCGCTAGAGGAGTTGATCGGGGCTGCGGGGCGGCTGAGGATCGTGGCGAAGGAGATCGTCGAGCACTTTGAGAAGCGCCGCGAGGCGATCGAAGGCAAGGCAATGGTGGTGTGCATGAACCGCCGCATCTGCATGGACCTATATGACCAGATTGTCGCCCTTCGGCCTCAGTGGGACTCAGACGACGACAGTTCCGGTGTTGTAAAGGTGGTGATGACTGGTTCCTCGAGCGAGGGCGACAGGATTGCACGGCATGCCCGCTCGAAGGGGCGCCGAAGGTTCCTTGCTGATCGCTTCAAGAATCCAGATGACGATCTGCGGCTCGTGATTGTCTGCGATATGTGGCTGACGGGCTTCGATTGTCCGCCTATGCATACCATCTATCTAGACAAGCCTCTTGCCGGGCACAATCTAATGCAGGCCATTGCGCGGGTGAATCGGGTTTTCGGCGAGAAGCCGGGCGGCGTGGTCGTCGACTTCCTTGGGATCGCAGATCAACTCCGAGACGCGGTTCAGACCTATACACAAGCTGGCGGCAGCGGCGCTCCCGTCGCGAGTGTTCAAGACGCGGCTGTTCCTGTGATGGAGCGTCAGTACGAGGTGCTACGGGATTTCTTCGAGGGCTTGGACTACAACGGCTTTACCAATGGTGACGAGGCGGAGCAACTGCGGGCGGTCGCCGCCGGCGCAGATTGGGTGTTCGAGCAAAGGGACGGCAAGCGCCGGTTCATGGGGCTCGTTGCGGGCCTATCGAAGGCCTTTGCGCTCTCGGTTCCGCGAGAGGAGGCCGAGGCCATCCGAGACTCCCTTGCTTTCTTCCAGGCTGTGCGAGCGGCGATCCGCAAGCGCCTTTCGGACGAGGGTCCCCCGCCGGAAACGGATGCGCGGGCTGCAATCCGGCAAGTGATTGCAGGTGCCATTGTGTCGGATGGTGTGATCGACCTGTTTCGTGCTGCGGGGATTCGTCGGCCAGACGTTGGCATCCTATCCGAGGAATTTCTCGACAGTCTCGCGGCCATGCCGCAGCAGAACCTGGCTCTAGAAACCTTGCGCAAGCTGCTGAACGACCAGATTGCCGGGCGTGAGCGCGTCAATCTTGTGCAGTCGCGGACGTTTCGGGAGGCGCTCGAAGGAGTGCTGGTCCGCTATAACAATCGCGCCCTTACTACCGCGCAAGTCGTGCAGGAGCTGATTAGCTTGGCCCGTGCGGTACGTGAGGCAGTTAGTCGGGGCGAGGAGTCAGGGCTGACCGAAGAGGAGGTTGCCTTCTATGACGCCCTCGCCGATAATGAGTCGGCGCGTGAGGTTCTTCAGCAAGATGCGCTTAGGATGATCGCACGGGAGCTATCCGATCGCATTAAGGCGAAGGCATCACTGGATTGGACTGAACGTGAAACGGTAAGAGCTGATATGCGACGAACTGTTCGTCGGCTCCTTGCAAGATATGGCTATCCGCCCAACGCTCAAGAAGCTGCGACCCAACTTGTCATCCGTCAGGCAGAGCTGATGGCGAAGGCCGTAATGGTTGGCGACAAGGGCTAGTCGGTCCCCGAACTGCGGCAGTGTTGAGGGAATAGACGAGGTCGGGATCGTGCCGGTCCGGGTTGGCGTCAGACGGCCGCTCGTAGATTGCGATGGCGCGTCGGCCGCGTCCAGGGCCTTGTCGGGCTGGCCACGCGTCGACCACCAGACCCAGAGGCTGCCCAGAGAGCGGGCGAGGTCGCGACATGCCAAAATTTGCCGGTGACCCAAGAAGAGAAGCTCGTAGCACTGTTCGAGATCTCCGCCGACTCCAACGAGGACAATTGGAACTACGCGATCAGGGACACTGAGCTGGCCGTCCGTCGGGCGGCGATCGACGCCGGCTTCCACGAGGATGAACTGACGGTGGACATCAGCCATACGGGCGAAGTCACCGTCTCCACTACGAGTGGACGGCTCGTCGGCCGCGTCGTTGCCAAGGAGGGGCTTCCGTCCTGGACTGTACCCCGGCGAATCCTCTAGCGCGCCTCTCCGACAACGAGGACTTCGCCGGCGTGGATTCAGTAGGCAACCCGGCGCCCGGTTCGAGTTGGGGCATTGCGCGACCTAGACGAGACGTCTGGCAGCCCGGACCAGCGCGGACGAATATCGCCTCCGGGCCGGACCTCGTGGACACCAGCGGACGCTGCGATATTTGCCGAAATCGCCTTATAAGCTAGACATCACGGGGCGGTCCGGGGGTGCCGGTTGCGTGTCGGTTCCGCCGGCGAGCGCCAACGGCGGTCAAGGATGAGGTCGGGCTGGCCACCGGGCAGGGGGTTGGAGTGCAGCGCCGGCATGCTTGCCCGTGCATGTTCATGGTCACTGCGATCCAGGGGGCCGAGGATGTCCATGAAGACTCGTGGCGACACGGCGCCGCCAGCAGCAGTCTCGCACGGGAGTGTCGCAGGTCATGGAAGCGCTCCGACCGGCACACTCCCCACATGCCGTCGATCAATTGGGACACCGTCGCCACATCCGCCGTGACTGCGCTCCTGGTCACCCTTGCCGTCGAGTATATGGCGAAACCACGTCTCGAAGCCCGCAAAGAACGAATCCTCGGAGCGCTCCGCTCCCGGCGGGAACTGTCGGCGGCCATCACGAGTATTGCTTTGCCCGCCGCATTCCTCTCCATCGACATGCCGAAAGACGTCATGGGTGAGGTGAGGGAGAGCCTGCTCGCCGAGCGGAAACGCCAATACGAGCGGTTGCGCGACCAGGCGCAGGCGCTCGTTGACTCCATGGACCGGCATGCCGGCACCTTTCCCGGCCCATCGATGAAGCTGGTTATGTCGTACATCAGCACCGTGCAGGGGGTCATGCTGTCGACCCGTACCCGCCACGACAAGGCGCGCCTGATTCATGATCTGTCGAAACAGATTGCGATGATCCTCGACGGTCGGTGGTGGCAGACGCCGGCCCGGGTGCGCGCCGTGTGGGAGTTGGATCGGCTGGTGAAGCGCAGCCAGGATCAGGACGGTGATGAGGAGCCTGTGAGTGAACGGCGGGAGGCCGCTAAAGCTATCTGAGGAGCAGCTCGCCGCTGCTCACGGGTGCCCACCTGCGTGAGGGGCCTTCCCCCATCGGGGGTCGACCTGGGTCGGGAGCGGAACGGCTGTCGACAGCAACGCTGACAGCAACGGCGCCGGACGGCGGCACGCTGACGAAGGCTGGCATGGACGAGGCTCCGAGCGTGCGACCGTTCCCGGACGCGTGCGGACGCGACGCACAGAGCTTGTAAGCGAGAAGCCAGAGCAGGCCGGAGGCCCGCGGCTTCGGGCGGGTCAACGAGGACCAGGTCCAGGCCGTCGGAGGCCGATTGTGAGCGACCAACGACCACCACTGCTGACGACGTCTGCCCAGGTGGCAATGCGTGCTCGGCCCCATAGACCAGGTCGGCCGGGGCCTTCTTGACGGTAGTTGGTAAACCGCAGGCTTCACTTGCCTGTGCAACGGGACGGCTACAACCGTTGGCCACGGCCTCTTTGCTTGCGCAGCTTGCTGGGCTTCCTGAACTCCAGCACGTCGGCACTGCGATCCGGCTCCACGATCTTGTAGCCAAGGGCTTGGAGCGCGGCCATGGCGGTGTCGGGATCTCGGCGGATTGCTGCCTTGAGTTGCCGGCGGCGGAACTCAGCCCGGCTGTCGTCCAGAACCCGCTCCCATCCCGGCTTGGGCTCAAGGATGCCCTCGGCGATGAGTGATTCGAGGATGTCTTCAAGGGCTGGCCGGTACCGCTTCCCGCCGACCGGCAGATGCAGCTTACTCAAGCTGTCCGCCCTCTTGCCTGAGGCAATCAAGAGCTCATCCCACGCATCACCGCCTGCAAACACCTGCATGTGAGCGTCCGGGTAGTCAGCCTTGTCCCGCTCGTAGTCGTAGTGGAATAGCTCGACTGCCGGGTCGCCGGCCAAGACCACGTAGGCGGACTTGGAGACGGTCAGATAGCCGGCCGGATCGAGGAACAGCAGGCCCGAGATTCGCAACCAGCACGCACAATCCCCCACTGTCCGCATCCTGATGTTCTGCACGGCAGTGCCTGGCCACAAGCCAGTACCGAAGGACACGGTGCCGTCGAACGGCCTCTCAACTATGCCGATGTAGGCGTCGTCACAGACGGTGGTGTTAAGTAGACGGATCAGGTCCTTCGCGAACCCCTCAGCAACAGAACGCGGTGTGTCCTGTCCACTCACCCGATCATCATCCAGAGGGACAGGGCGTCAGTCGACTGAAAGTCGCGCTCACGGGCCTGCCTCTCAAGCTCCTCACGGGTGATGCCAAGCTTGTCCAGCTCACGTTGAACGAAGGTGTCCCACTCGGATCTGCTGGGCCTCCAAGCCCGTACTTCGTCGTTGGTCGCCACTGCTGCTGTGGTTGGGGACATCTTCTCCGCCTTCCAGGGTGAGGGGTGTTGCCTGGTTGACGCTTTCAACGCTACGGGAAGGGTCTGACATCACGCCTTGTCCGCAACTGACCGCATCGCCTCACCTGCGATGAGTAACGACCCAGCCAGTCTCGACGTTACCGCAAGCCTCGGCGTCGTCAACCGCGGAACGGTCACAACCTCGCAGAAGTACCGAGGTGGCACACAGCGCCGGGGCAGCGAGCACGTGGCTCCCCCCGATACGCCCCCGAACTTTGAGCGACAGTCGGCACTGCTGGGACGCAGTGGGACCGAACAAGATCGGCCCCCGACCGCATTCCTGCTGGTCAGGGGCCGTTCTCGCACCTGGTGGCGGGTAGAGGATTCGAACCTCTGTAGCTTTCGCGACGGATTTACAGTCCGCTCCCATTGGCCGCTCGGGCAACCCGCCAGGGCGTTGCCACCACGCTTGTGCGCGGCAGCGGTAGCAAGAATAGCGGTTGCCCCGGGGGCTGGCGCAACCGGGTACCGTCAGGGGGTCCCACCGCTGGTCAGTGGGGGACGGAACAGGACAGACCGCCGGACAGCAGGAGCATGAGCATGGCAGCGAACCCGTCGTTCGACATCGTGAGCAAGGTCGACCGTCAGGAGGTCGACAACGCCGTCCGCCAGGCGGAGAAGGAGCTCGCGACGCGGTTCGACTTCCGCGGCACCGGCGCGGAGATCTCCTGGTCGGGCGAGGAGGCGATCAGCCTGCAGGCGGAGACCGAGGAGCGCGTCCGGGCCGCCTTGGACGTCTTCAAGGAGAAGCTGGTCAAGCGGAACATCTCGCTCAAGTCGCTGGACGCCGGCGACGCGCGCCCGTCGGGCAAGGTCTTCAAGATCGACGCCAAGGTGATCCAGGGCATCGACTCGGACAAGGCCAAGGCGATCAGCAAGAAGATCCGCGAGGACGGCCCGAAGGGCGTCCAGGCTCAGATCCAGGGCGACCAGCTGCGGGTCACCGGCAAGAAGAAGGACGATCTCCAGGCCGTCATCGCACTTTTGAAGGGCGAGGAGTTCGGCGTCGCCCTCCAGTTCACCAACTACAGGTAAGGAGAACCTGGCCGGCCTGGCGAGGAGGCCGATCACGCTTCGTTACCTGGGCAGATGTCGTCGCCAATGGTCGTCGGTGGTCGCTCGCGATCGGCCTCCGACGGCCTGGTGACGGCCAGCTCCGGCCGCGTCGACCCGGCGGGAGCTGACACCCCGCCCCCTCTGAGCCCTCATATGCAGGTTTCCGGCGCTTCCGGGCTCCGCCGCAGCCGTCACCTCGGGCGACCGTCCGCCGAGCCGGGCCGGCGGCTGCTTCAGCCGGGCCTGCTGCCCTCGGCGCCAATCTGGGGCAACTAGGCCGCATCAGCGTCCTCTGCAATTCTGTAGACCTGATAGGCAATAACTCCCGTTATTGCGGCGAACAGATGCAAGAACTCGGCGGCTGCGTGGCCCTCGATCGCCGGGTCCACCGACGGTATGGGCAACCCGCTGCCCGACGCCGGGGCCACCGCACGTCCGACAATCCGACTCAGCGCGCGAAGACCAACAGCAGGATCACCGTCACGATCGCGCTGACCAGGATCGAGCCGAGACAGCCGATCCGGTTCGAGAAGAAGACGAACATACCGGAGGGCGTACCCAGGGCTGCCGCCTTTGATCCTTGGGGCGGCTGAGGCGTCAGGCGGCGACGGGCTGTTCGAGGCATACGGCCGTGGCCTCGGCGCGGGCGATGGGGCCGGCGGGCAGCGCGGCGACCGCGGCCCCGACGGCGACCGCCACCCCGGCGAAAAGGAAGGCCCAGGGTACGCCGCCGGCGTGGTCGATGATCAGCCCGGCCACCGAACCCCCGGCGGCGCTCGCCGCCACCGACATGGTGACCACCCAGGTGTACGCCTCGTTCAGCATGCCGGCCGGGGCGATCCGGCCGACCAGGGTGTTCTCCAGGGTCAATGCGGGGGCGATGGCGGCCCCGCCGAGCACCAGCGCCACGCCGAGCGCCGAGGGGGTCGGCATCACCGCGTACACGGCGAAGCTGGCCGCGACGGCACCGAGCAGCCAGGCGAACTGGCGGGTCATGTTGGCGGCCGGCCGGCGTACGCCGAACCAGAAGCCCCCGACGGCGCTGCCGATGCCCCAGACGGCGAGCAGCACGCCGGCGAGGCTCTCCGGGTCGTCGGCGGCGGCGTTCCCGGCGAAAGCCGGGACGGTCACCCCGGCGGCCCCGAACGCGATGCCGAGGCTGGCGATGCAGAGCAGCAGGGCCGGGAAGCCACCGATCCGCAGCGGCCCGAGCCCCTTGGCGTGGTGCTCGTGCGGGTGCGGACGCCAGCTCCGCATCACCTGGCCGAGCGCGACGGCGGTGGTCCCGACCAGGGTGACCACGGCGGACCCGACCAGCGCGGCGGCGGCGTCGGCGAACAGGACGAACCCGGCCACCAGCAGCGGGCCGAGCACGAAGACGACCTCGAAGAGCGACGTCTCCGCGGCGAGCGCGGTGTTGCGCAGGTGGGCCCGGCCGGAGGTGGCGGCGGTCAGGTCGTTCCAGGCACCCCGGATGGCGGCGGTCAGCGGCGGGTAGGTGGCCCCGGCGGCCCCGGCGGCCAGGTAGATCAGGGCGAGGTTGCCGGCCCCGAACTGGCTGGCCCAGAGCAGCCCGGTGAGGGCGAGCGGGTGGGCGACGGCGGTTACCAGCAGCACCGGGGTGGGGCCGACCCGGTCGGCGATCCGCCCGGCGACCGGACTGAGCGCGGCGCCGGAGAGGGCGTAGATGCCGGCGGTGACCGCGGCGAGGGAGTACCGGTGGGTCACCTCCTGGACCACGAGCAGCAGCGCCAGCGGGGTCATGCCGATCCCGAGCCGGCCGATGATGCCGAGGATCAGCAGCACCGGCGCGCCGGGGATCCGCCAGACGCCCAGATACTGGCGCAGTGCGCCCACGGTTGCACCTCCGAGGAGCCCGGTAACGAGTGGAATCGCTTCTGACCCTAACGCCCCAGGTCGTACTGGAGATGGTCAGCTCGCTCACACCGCGCTGAAGACGGCTCCGCCCGCGTCCGGGCTGCCGGACGCGGGCGGAGACGGGATCGGGTCAGCGCTGGAACTGCACCGGGCCGCTGTTGCGGGCCATCTGCTCCAGTCGGGCCACCCGCTGCTCCATCGGCGGGTGGGTGGAGAACATGGCGGCCAGGCCACCGCCCCGCTTGAACGGGTTGTCGATCATCAGGTGGGCGGTGCTGGTGAGCTGGCCCTGCGGCGGCAGCGGGCGCGTCTGCGTACCCATGTGGATCTTTCGCAGGGCGCTGGCCAGGGCCAGCGGGTCGCGGCTCAGCTCGGCGCCGGACTGGTCGGCCTGGTACTCCCGGCTCCGGCTGATCGCCATCTGGATCAGCATGGCCGCGATCGGGCCGAGGATCAGGGTGAGCAGCAGCACGGCCGGGTTCGGGCCGTCCTCGTCGTCGGAGGAGCCGAGCGGGATGAACCAGGCGATGTTCGCCAGCATGGTGATGATGCCGGCCAGACCGGCGGCCACGCTGGAGATGAGGATGTCCCGGTTGTAGACGTGGGACAGCTCGTGCCCGATCACGCCGCGCAGCTCGCGGTAGTCGAGGATCTCGACGATGCCCTGGGTGACGCAGACCGCCGCGTGCTGCGGGTTACGCCCGGTGGCGAACGCGTTGGGCTGCGACGTGGGGCTGACGTAGAGGCGGGGCATCGGCTGGCCCGCCTGCGTGGACAGCTCACGGACCATCCGGTAAAGCTCGGGGAACTGTGCCTCGCTGACCGGTTGCGCCCCCATCGAGCGCAGTGCGAGCTTGTCGGAGTAGAAGTAGGTGACGCCGTTCATCAGCAACGAGACGACGACGGCGATGACAAGGCCGCCGCTCCCACCGAACCAGTAGCCGACCCCGAGGATCAGCGAGGTCAACAGGCCGAGCAGCGCTGCGGTCTTCAGACGGTTGTGATGCACGATCGCTCCTTCGGTGCGCGGACCCGCGCGGGGGCCGCTGACCGGTGCAACAACACCAGTACCCGTCAACCATCCTGCCCATGGCTGAGAGTTGCCTGAAGATTTCTGTTAGCCGGCTGTGCTGTTTGTGCGCAACGGGACAAAACCCTCAACGGGCGGCCAGGTCAAGGACGAACTGCGGGGCGAAGCCGACCACCACGGCCAGGGCGGTGGCGGCCCCGAGGGCCACGGCCACCGCCCGCGCCGGGCGGGCCGTGGCCGGGCCGGGCGCCGCGTAGAGGGTGGCGGCCAGGCGCAGATAGTAGGCCAGGCCGAGCACCGCGTTCAGCGCCACCACCAGGGCGAGCCAGCCCGCGTGCCCGGCCAGCAGCGCACGGACCACGGTCACCTTGGCGAACAGGCCGGCCAGGCCGGGCGGCAGGCCGGCCAGCCCGATCAGCGCGAGCGCGAACGCGCCACCCACCCACGGGTGCGAGCGGGCCGCGCCGCGCAGGTCGGCCAGGGTGCCGCCGTCGCCGTCCGCCGGGCGCAGCGCCACCACCGCCGCGAAGGCGGCCAGTTCCAGCAACACGAAGAACACGGCGTACGCGACGGCCGCGGCATACGCCCCCGCGCGGGCGTCCGGGGTACGGCCGGCGGCCAGCGCGAGCGCGCCCAGCGGGGCGAGGATGTAGCCGGCCTGGGCCACCGAGGACCAGGCGAGCAACCGGACCGTACGCCGTTGCCGCAACGCCACCAGGTTGCCGACGGTCATGGTGAGCACCGCCAGCCCGGCCAGCACCGGCCCGGTCACGGTGGCCGGCAGCGCCCGCTGCACCACCGCGAGCAGGGCCACCACCCCGCCCAACTTCGACGCCGTCGACAGGTACGCGGCCACCGGCAGCGGCGCGCCGTCGTACGTGGCCGGCGCCCAGGCGTGGAACGGCACCGCGGCGACCTTGAACGCCAGCCCGGCCACCACCAGCGCCACCGCGACCGTGGTGAGCGGCAGGTCGCGCAGGTCCCCACCGGCGGCGAGGATGCCGCCGAGCCGGTCCAGATGCAGGGTGCCGGCCACCGCGTAGAGCAGCGCCGCGCCGAGCAGGGTCACTGCGGTGGCCACCACACTCACCAGGAAGAAGGTGACCGCCGCCTCGGCCCCCGCCAGGCTGCCGCGGCGCAGCCCGACCAGCACGTACAGCGGCAGGGTGAGCGTCTCCAACGCGACGATCAGGGTGATCAGGTCGCCGGCCGCGCCGAGCACCACGCCGCCGGCCATCGCGCAGGCGAGCAGGAAGCAGTATTCCCCCACCGGAATCCGGCCGGCCCGCAACAGCGGGCCCGACAGCGCCAGCACCCCGAGGGTGAGCAGGGCGAAGACCGCACCGACCAGGGCCGCCCGGCCACCGAAGACGTACGAGCAGTCGACGCCGACGCAGAAGGTGCGCCGCTCGCCACCCGTACCGACTCCGGCCGCGCCCAGCGCGGTGGCCGCCGCGCCGATGGTGGCCACCGCCACGGTGGCGGCGGCGCGGGCCACCAGCAGGTCGGCCAGGAGCACGAGTACGGCCGTGCCGGCGGCCAGGTACGCCGGCAGCAGCGCCACATGGTCCACGCTCTGCACCAGGCTCATCGGTATCTACCTTCGTTCGCGACTGCGGGGCTCCGCTCCGCTGCACTCCTCGCGCTCACCGGAGTTCACCTTCGTTCGCGACTGCGGGGCTCCGCTCCGCTGCACTCCTCGCGCTCACCGGAGAACTCCCACCAGGGCCTCGATCGGGCCGGCGGCGTACGACAGGACGAGGGCCGGGACCAGGCCGACGGCGAGGGCGAGCAGCACCAGCGGCGCCCAGGCGGTCAGCTCCGCCCCGGCCAGCCCCGGCGCGAGCCGCCGGACCGCCGGGCTGGGCCGCCCGTGGCTGACCCGGCGCAGCAGCCGCAGGAAGTACGCGGCGGCCAGCGCCCCGCCGAACGCGGCCAGCACCGCCAGGGTGATCCACAGCCCACCGCCCCGCCGCACGGCGGCGATCACAGCGAACGCCTCGCCCCAGAAGCCGGCCAGCCCGGGCAGCCCGAGCGAGGCGACCGCCGCGAAGCCGAGCAGCCCGGCCAGCCGGGGCGCGGTCTCCCGGAGCCCGGACAGGTCCGCGAGCGACCCGGTGTGGGTGCGGTCCTTGATCGCCCCGACCAGGAAGAACAGCAGCCCGGTGATCACGCCGTGCGCGATGTTGCCGATCAGCGCGGCCTGCAGCCCGATGGCGGTGAGCGTGGCCACCCCGAGCAGCACGAAGCCCATGTGCCCGACGCTCGAGTACGCGATCAGCCGCTTCAGCTCGTCCTGCGCGAGGCAGACCAGGCCGCCGACGAGGATCGCCGCGACGGCCAGCACCCCGAGCACCGGGGCGGCCCAGCGGGCGCCCTCCGGGGCCACCCCGACCGCCACCCGGATCAGGCCGTACGTGCCCATCTTGAGCAGCACCCCGGCGAGGATCACGCTGCCGACGGTGGGTGCCTGGGTGTGCGCGTCGGGCAGCCAGGAGTGCAGCGGCCAGAGCGGGCTCTTCACCGCGAACGCCAGCGCCAGCAGGGTGAACGCGGCGAGTTGGGTGCCCCGGGACAGCCCGGACCCGCCGGTCAGCGTCACCAGGTCGGCGGTGCCCGCGGCGGCGACCACCACGTAGACGCCGACCAGCAGCAGCACCGAACCGAAGAGGGTGTAGAGGACGAACTTGCGGGCCGCCCGCCGCCGGTCGTCGCCGCCCCAGCCGGCGATGATCGCGTACATCGGGAGGAGGACGACCTCGAAGAAGAGGAAGAAGAGCACCAGGTCGAGGGCGAGGAAGGTGCCCAGGATGCCCACCTCGACCACCAGCAGCAGCGCGACCAGGGCCCGCCCGTTGCCACCGCCGGAGGGCACCCGCCACAGTGTGTACCCGCAGCAGAGCAGGGTGAGCAGCGCGGTCAGCACCACCAGCGGCCAGGAGATGCCGTCCACCCCGAGGTGGAAGCGCAGGTCCAGGCCGGGCACCCAGGGCAGGTCGACCTCATGCCAGGGGACCACGGCGGGCATCGGCCCGTAGCGCACCCAGCCGCGGTCGCCGCCGGCCAGCGGCAGGGTGCCAAGCAGGGTCAGCGCCGCGGCGGCGGTGCCGATCAGGCGCCCGGCCCGGTCGCCCGGGGTGACGGTCACCGCGATCGCGCCCACCGCGGGCACCGCGAGGACCGCGACCAGCAGGAACTGCCCGAACGTCATGAGGTCACTCCGATCAGGGCGACCGCGAGGCCGATCAGGAGGGCGCCGACGAGCACGCCGGCCGCCGCGCGCGGCAGCGCCGCCCGGTGCAGCGCGGCCAGCCCGCCGCCCAGCCCGACCGCGGCGCGGCCGGTCCCCTCCACCAGGCCGTCCACCCCCAGCTCGTCCCCGGTACGCACGGCCCGGGCGAGCGCCGTCGCCGGGCGTACGACGAGGGCATGCTGGACGTCGTCGAGCCGGAACGCCCGGGCGAAGAACGGCCGCAGCGGACCCAGCAAGCGGGCCGGGTCGGCGGCCGGGTCACGGTGCCAGCCGGCCCAGGCGACGCCCGCCCCGACCAGCAGCAGGACGAACGGGAACAGCAGGTTCGGCGCGAGGTGGACCAGCTCGACGGCCTCCCCGGTGCGGTCGGCCGGCACCCGGAGCCGGTCGGCGAACCACGGCGCGAAGGCGGCCAGGCCGAGCAGCGCGGCCGGGACCGCGAGCAGCAGCACCGGCCAGCGCAGCACCGCCGGCGGATCGTGCGGGTGGGTCAGCGGGAGCCGGGGCGCGCCGAGGAAGGCGCGTAGCAGCAGGCGGGTGGCGTACCAGGCGGTGACCGCGACGCCGAGCAGCCCGGCCAGCCAGACCAGCCAGCCGACCCAGGCGTAGCTCGGGCCGCTGCCCTCCAGCGCGGCCGCCTCGGCGGCGGCGAGCACGCCGTCCTTGCTCCAGAAGCCGGACAGCGGCGGCAGCCCGGCAAGCGCGCCGAGCCCGATCACCGTGCACCAGAAGGTCACCGGCATGGCCGTCCGCAGGCCGCCCATCCGGGACATCAGGGTGGTGCCGACGGCGTGGATCACCGCGCCGGCCGCGAGGAAGAGCAGCGCCTTGAACGCGGCGTGGGTGAGCAGGTGGAACAGCGCGGCGGTGGGCGCGCCGACGGCGAGCGCCCCGGTCATGTAGCCGATCTGGGAGACCGTCGACCAGGCCAGCACGCGCTTGATGTCGTCCTGCGCGGTGGCGGCGAACGCGCCCAGCAGCAGGGTGACCGAGGCCATCACCCCGAGCACGGCGAGCGCCGCGGGAGCCTGCGCGAACAGCGGGAACAGTCGGGCCACCGCGTACACCCCGGCGGCGACCATGGTGGCGGCGTGGATCAGCGCGGAGATGGGGGTGGGGCCGGCCATCGCGTCCGGGAGCCAGGTGTGCAGCGGGAACTGGGCGCTCTTGCCGGCCACCCCGGCGAGCAGCAGCAGGCACGCCGCGGTGAGGATGCCGGTGGAGTAGTGGTGGGCCAGCACGTCGGCGATCCGGAAGCTGCCGGCGGCGACGCCGAGCAGCGCGATGCCGAGCAGGAAGCCGACGTCACCGACCCGGGTCACCAGGAACGCCTTCATCGCGGCCCCCGGCGCCTCCGGCAGCCGCCGGTCGTGGGCGATGAGCAGGTAGGAGCAGATGCCCATCACCTCCCAGCCGACCAGCAGCAGGATCAGGTCGCCGGAGACCACCACGGTCAGCATCGCGGCGGTGAAAAGGCTGATCTGCGCGGCGTACGGCGGGTAGCGGTGGTCCACCTCGACGTCGTCGTGCGGGCCGCGCTTCAGGTAGCCGATCGAGTAGACCTGCACGGCCAGGGCCACCGCGGCCACCGCGGTGGCGACCATTACCGCCACCCCGTCCAGCCGGTAGCCGAGAGTCACCGTCAGCCCGCCGAAGTCGATCCAGGTGGTGAAACCCTCCACCGGGCGGCCCACCCGGACCAGCAGGGCCACCGCCGCCAGCAGCGCCACGGCCGCGCCGGCCACGCCGAGCGCGATCGCCGTCCGCCGGGCCGGGTCCTCGCCGGCCGCCGAGCCGCGTGGGGACGGTGGCAGCAGCAACCCGACCAGACCCACGAGCAGGGGTACGCCCGGCAGCGCCACCGCGAGCAGTGCGGTCACTTCTTCCCCTCCGGCCCGGTCGACGGCGCGTCCTCGCCGCCCGCATCCCGGCCGCCCGCGTCGCCGGCCACGCTCGGCACTCCGACGGGCGCGGGCACCGGCGGCTCGGTCAGCGGCACCTCGTCCACCGCGACGCTGGCCCGCAGCCGGTAGAGCTGGAGCACGATGGCCAGCCCGACACCGATCTCGGCGGCGGCGAGCACGATCACGAAGAGCGCGAAGACCTGGCCGGCGTGCGGCAGCTGGGCCCGGACCGTGGTGTCGGCGGTGACCAGGATCAGGTTGACCGCGTTCAGCATCAGCTCGACGGCCATCAACACCAGGACGGCGTTGCGCCGGCGCAGCACACCGTAGACGCCGAGGCCGAACAGCAGCGCGGCGGTGACGTACGGGACGACCGGCCTCACGCGCGCCTGCCCTCGTCGACGACGGTGACCGGGGCGCCGGTCGGCTCGCGCCGTGCGGGCGGGCCGCCCGGCGGTCGGCGGTGACCGGCCGGGGCGCCGGGTGTCGTCGTGCCGGGCCGGCCGATGTCGGTGCGGGAGAGCACGATCGCGCCGACCAGCGCGGCGAGCAGCAGCACCGAGAGCACCTCGAACGGCAGCACCCAGGAGCGGAAGACCTGTTCACCCAGGCGTTCGGCGGTGCCCGCGGCGGGCAGCTCGACCCGCGACCAGCGGAACGCGTCGACCAGCAGCACGGCCAGCCCCAATCCGCTGCCGCCGCCGACCAGCGCGGCCGGCCAGCCTGGCCGGTCCAGGTCGTCCGAGGCACCGATCGGAGCCCGGGTCAGCATCACCGCGAACAACAGCAGCACCACCACCGCGCCGACGTAGATCAGCACCTGCACCCAGGCCACCAGCTCGGCGGTGAGCACCAGGTAGTCACCGGCCAGCGCGCCCAGGCAGACGACCAGCCAGAGGCCGGCCCGGACCAGGTGGCGGGTGCCCACCACCAGCGCGCCGGCACCCACCGCCACCGCGCCGAGGGCGAGCAGCAGCACGTCCGCACCGGTCATGAGGCCGCGCCTCCGCCCTGCTCGGCACCGGGCTCGGGGCGTACCCGGGAAGGGGCCGGACGCGCGGCGGGGGCCGCTGCCTTGCGGGCGGCGGTGGTCTCCTCCTTCGAGGGCTCGCCGTGCGGGTCGTGGGCCGGCGGCGGCGGTACGGTGACCATCCACTCGCCCAGGTGGTCCTTGTCGTGCAGCAGGTCCTTGATGTCGTACTCGGCGTACTCGAACTCGGGGGACCAGTAGAGCGCGTCGAACGGGCAGACCTCGACGCAGATGCCGCAGTACATGCAGAGCGAGAAGTCGATGTCGAACCGGTCGAGCACATTGCGCTGGCGGGGGCGAGCGGCGCCGGGCACCGTCACCTCCTCCTTGTGGGAGTCGATGTAGATGCACCAGTCCGGACACTCCCGGGCGCAGAGCATGCAGACCGTGCAGTTCTCCTCCAGCAGCGCGATCACCCCGCGGGAACGGGGTGGCAGCTCGGGGGCCACGTCCGGGTACTGCTGGGTGGTCGAACGGCGGGTCATCGTCTTCAGCGTGACCGCCAGCCCCTTCACCAGCCCCTGGCCGGGCACACCGCCTCGCTCGCTGCGCTCGCTCACGCCGTCGCCTCGCTTCGCTCGCCGATGCCGTGCGGCCCTTCCGCGCTGAGCTGGCCGATTCGCTCGCTGCGCTCGCTCATGCCGCCCATCCTGCCCTGTGCCTCCGACGTGCGCGACCACCACCCGGGGGTGGGCGGCGGTACGGTGGCTGGCGGGGAGAACGACGCACCGGAAAGGACCCGTCGATGGCCGCCGCGTTGCAGGACGACAATCCGCCGCCGAACCGGACCGGCGGCAAGTACGTTGAGCCGGGCGGCGAGTTCACCAGGGACCAGCGCTACATCGCCACCCGGATCACCGCTGACGGGCGGGGCGGCTGGCCGGTGGAGCCCGGCCGGTACCGGCTGGCGGTGAGCCGGGCCTGCCCGTGGGCGAGCCGGCTGATCATCGCCCGCCGGCTGCTCGGCCTGGAGGACGCCATCTCGATGGCGGTGGCCGGCCCGACCCACGACAAGCGGAGCTGGACCTTCGACCGCGACCCGGGCGGGCGGGACCCGGTGCTCGGCATCGAGCGGCTGGCCGACGCGTACTTCAAGCGCTTCCCGGGGTACGACCGGGGCATCACCGTGCCGGCGATCGTGGACGTGCCGACCGGGCAGGTGATCACCAACGACTACGCGCAGATGGGCCTGGACCTGTCCACCGAGTGGACGGCGCATCACCGCACGGGGACGCCGGAGCTGTACCCGGAGCGGCTGCGGGACGAGATCGACGAGGTCAACGCCCTGGTCTTCGCGGACGTGAACAACGGCGTCTACCGGTGCGGCTTCGCCGGCAGCCAGGAGGCGTACGAGAAGGCGTACCACCGGCTCTTCGACCGGCTGGACTGGCTGAGCGAGCGGCTGGCCGGGCAGCGCTACCTGGTGGGCGACACGATCACCGAGGCGGACGTACGGCTGTTCACCACCCTGGTCCGCTTCGACCCGGTCTACCACGGCCACTTCAAGTGCAACCGGCAGAAGCTCACCGAGATGCCGGTGCTCTGGGCGTACGCCCGGGACCTGTTCCAGACCCCCGGCTTCGGCGACACGGTCGACTTCGACGACATCAAGCGGCACTACTACGAGGTACATCGGGACATCAACCCGACGGGCGTGGTACCGCTCGGCCCCGACCTGTCGAACTGGCTCACCCCGCACGGCCGGGAGGTCCTCGGCGGCCGCCCCTTCGGCACCGGCACCCCGCCCCCGCCCCCGCTCGAACCCGTCAACCCCGCCCACACTCCGCTGCGCTCCGAGGCGTGAGGTGTGTGGTGTGCGGTGTGCGGTGTGCGGTGTTAACAGGGGGCCCCTCCTCTACCGGAGGCGTTAAGAAGGGGCCCCTCCTTACATCGCGAGGCGGACGGCGGCGGTGAGGACGAGCTGGGCCAGGGCCAGGGGGACCAGCACCAGCCAGCAGAGGCGCTGGAGCTGGTCCTCGCGCAGGCGCGGGTAGCTCACCCGAAGCCAGATGATCACGAACGCGACGGCGAAGACCTTGAGCAGCGTCCACAGCCAGCCGAGCTGAGCGTCCGCGAACGGGCCCTGCCAGCCGCCGAGGAACAGCACGGTGGTCAGCGCGGCGATCACCACGATGCCGACGTACTCGGCGAGCAGAAAGAACGCGAACCGCAGGCCGGTGTACTCGGTCATGTAGCCGAAGACCAGCTCGGAGTCGGCCACCGGCATGTCGAACGGGGGCCGGCGGATCTCGGCCAACCCGGCGACGAAGAAGATCGCCATCGCCGGCGCCTGCCAGACCAGCCACCACGGCCGCCACGCCTCGACGATCCCGGGCAGGCTGAGCGTCCCCGCCGCCATCGCCACCGACGCCGCCGCCAGCACCAACGGCAGCTCGTAGCCGAGCAGCTGGGCGGCGCCGCGCAGCCCGCCGAGCAGGCTGTACTTGTTGGCCGAGGCCCAGGCCGACATGAGCACCGCCAGCACCCCGATGCCGACCACGGCCAGCACGAAGAACAGGCCGATGTCCAGCGGCTGCCCGACCAGGTCGCCCGGGCCGAGCGGAATCACCAGCAGGGCGAGCAGGTACGGCACCAGGGCCACCGCGGGCGCCAGCCGGAACACCGCCCGGTCCGCGTCCCGCGGGGTGACATCCTCCTTCTGCACGAACTTGATGCCGTCGGCGACGAGCTGCGCCCAGCCGTGGAAGCCACCCGCGTACATCGGGCCGAGCCGGCCCTGCATGTGCGCCATGACCTTGTGCTCGGTCTGCCCCACGACCAGCGGCAGGACGAGGAAGGCGACCAGCACGCCCACCACCCGCAGGACCAGCTCCAGCCAGGCGGGCATCAGGCGCTCCCCTCCTCGGGTCCGGGTCCGGCGGCGGGCTCCTGCCGGGGCGGGCCGGTCGGCCGCTCACCCGGCGTCGGCCGGGCCGGGCGCTCGACCGCCGTCGGCCGGGTCGGGCGTTCGCCCGGGGCGGGACGGGCGGGGCGTTCCCGGGCCGGGCGGGCGGGCGTACCCCCACGGGGTCCCTCCCCCACCCCGGCGGCACCGGCGGGCGTGGGCGTGGTTCCCCACTCGCCCGGCGCCGGCACGCCCGGCGGCCGCATCGGCCGGCGGCCGCCGCCGGCTTCCGACTCGCCCGGCTCCTTCGCGCCCGGCCAGGGCTTGGCCACCCGGGAGGCGAGCACGAACTCCTTGCGCAGCGGGTGCCCCTCGAACTCCGGCGGCAGCAGCAGCGGGCGCAGCTCGCCGTGGCCGTCGAACGCGACGCCGAACATCTCGTACGTCTCCCGCTCGTGCCAGGCCGCGCCGGGGAAGAGGTCGACCACGGACGCCACCACCGGCGCCTCCCGGGGCACCCGGGTACGCAGCAACAGCCCGTGCCGGTGCCGCGTCGACCAGAGGTGGGCCACCACGTCGAAGCCCTCGGTCAGCTCGTCGACCGCCGACAGCCAGTCGAAGAAGTCACAGTGCAGCTCGGCGTCGTCACGCGCCGCGCGCACCGCGTCCCGCCAGCTCGTCGGGGGTACGTCGACCGTGGCGCGGGCGTGCCGCTGACCGCCGGACACCGACGCGGTGGCCTCGACGGGCGCGAGCAGGGCGACCGCCCGCTGGCCGATCTCGTCCGGAGTCATGCCGCTGATCCTATGGCCGCCGGCCCGTACCCGTGTCGGGCCGCCCGCGCCCCCGCTGGGCATGCCCGTCGCCGACGCCACCGGCGGCCCCGGCCGGGATCCGCCGCTTTACCCGGCAGGCACCCGTCCGGCGGGGAAAGATGAGCAGCGTGCGCGCTGTGACTGTGGCTCCCGGGGTCCCCGACTCGCTGCGGCTGATCGAGGAGTGGCCCGAGCCGGCCACGGAGGAGGGCGCGATCCTGGTGGAGGCGCTCGCGGTGGGGATCTGCGGGACCGACCACGAGATCATCGCCGGCGCGTACGGCGAGGCGCCGCCCGGCCAGGAACGGCTCGTGCTCGGGCACGAGTCGCTGGGCCGGGTGCTGCAGGACCCGACGGGCACCCTGCAACCCGGCGATCTGGTGGCCGGCATCGTCCGGCATCCGGACCCGGTGCCTTGCCCGAACTGTGCGGTCGACGAGTGGGACATGTGCCGCAACGGCCAGTACACCGAGCACGGCATCAAGGCGTTGCCCGGCTTCGCCCGGGAGCGCTGGCGGGTGCAGCCGAAGTTCGCCGTCGGTCTGGACCCGGTGCTCGCCCCGGTCGGCATGCTGCTGGAGCCGGCCAGCGTGGTGGCGAAGGCGTGGGACCACATCGAGCGGATCGGCAACCGGGCCGAGTGGAAGCCGCACAGCGTGCTGGTCACCGGGGCCGGCCCGATCGGCCTGCTGGCCGCGCTGCTGGCCACCCAGCGCGGGCTGTCCGTGCACGTGCTGGACCGGGCCACGACCGGGCCGAAACCGGAACTGGTCCGGGCGCTCGGCGCGACGTACCACACCTCGTCGGTGAGCGAGTTGGACTTCGCGCCGGACGTGGTGGTGGAGTGCACCGGCGCGCCCTCGGTGGTGCTGGGCACCATGTGCAAGGCCGGAGCGTCCGGCATCGTCTGTCTCACCGGCGTGTCCAGCGGCGGCCGGACCATCGACTTCGACGCGGGCGCGCTCAACCGGGAGCTGGTGCTGGAAAACACGGTGGTCTTCGGCTCGGTGAACGCCAACCGCCGCCACTGGGAGCTGGCCGCCGAGGCGCTCGCCCGCGCCGACCAGTCCTGGCTGAGCGCGCTGATCACCCGCCGGGTGCCGGTCTCGTCGTACGCCGAGGCGTACACCTCCACTGCTGCGGACATCAAGGTGGTGCTGGACTTCGAACGGTGAGGCCAGGCTCGCGAAAAGGGCGACCTAGCCGGCCGGCGGACGTACCGGTGGCGCGGTGAGGGACTCGACCGGGCGCGGCGTGCTCTCCGCGGGCCGCGGGTCGACCGGCGGGGCGAGCCGATCGGGGCGGGGTACCCCGCCGAGACCCGACTCCTCGGCGGCGATCTTCTCCTGCAGGCGGAGGATGCCGTGCAGCAGCGCCTCCGGGCGCGGCGGGCAGCCGGGCACGTAGACGTCGACCGGGATGAGCTGGTCGACCCCCTTGGTCACCGAGTACGAGTCCCAGTACGGGCCGCCGCAGTTGGAGCAGGCGCCGAAGGAAATGACGTACTTCGGCTCGGGCATCTGGTCGTAGAGCCGCTTGATCGCCGGCGCCATCTTGTCGGTGACCGTGCCGGAGACCACCATGAGGTCGGCCTGCCGGGGGCCGTGGGCGAACGGGATCACCCCGAGCCGCATGAAGTCGTGCCGGCCCATGCTGGTGGCGATGAACTCGATGGCGCAGCAGGCCAGCCCGAAGTTGAACACCCAGAGCGAGTAGCGGCGGCCCCAGTTCAGCACGAACCGGATCGGCTCGCCGAGCACGGCCGGCAACTGCACCTCGAGCCCCCCTCGCCTGTCTCCGACATGACAGTCAACCACAGTGTCCGAGGCGACGACCGGCGCAACCATTGCCGACATCGACGCGTGTGACCGGCATGGCTGCACCAACAGTCGGTATGCACGGGGAGGATCGGATGACGATGACGAGGGAGCCTCGGCGCGACGAGCCGCCGCCCGAGGGGACAGCGGGCTGGCCGGAACCGTCCGAGGGGATCGACTTCGACGGGCTCTACCATGCGCAATTCCGGTCGCTGACGCTCCAGCTCGCCGCCTACTGCGGTGACCTGGCGCAGGCGCAGGACCTGGTCCAGGAGGCATTCTGCCGGGCATTCGCCCGCTGGTCCCGGGTGTCCCGGTACGACGACCCGGTGGCCTGGGTACGCCGGGTCGCCTGGAACCTTGCCACCAGCCGTTGGCGCCGGCTGCGGACCGCCCAGTCCTGGCTGCGGCGCCAGCGGGAGGAGCACGTGCCGGGGCCGGGGCCGGACCGGGTGGCGCTGACCGCCGCCCTGGCACAGCTGCCGACCGGCCAGCGCCGCGCGGTGGTGCTGCACTACCTGGCCGATCTCTCCGTCACGCAGATCGCCCGGCAGGAGGGAGTGCCGGAAGGCACGGTCAAGTCCTGGCTGCACCGGGGCCGAACGGCACTGGCCGCCGAGCTGACCACCACGAACGGGGTGAACGACCATGACTGAGCACGACGAGACCCTGGTCAGCGGCGAGTTCGCCGCGTTCCGCACGGCGTACGCACCCGCCGTGTACCCGGCCGGCCCGGACACCGTGCGGCGGACCGTACGCCGGCGGCGTCGGCGCGCGGCGCTCGCCACCGCGGTCGTCGTGGCGTTCGCCGTGGCGATCCCGGTCGCGGCCAACGCGATCCTGGGGCGCACCGGCCCCCCGTCGGTGCCGGCCGAGACCGCGGACCCGGCCCCGTCGGTGACCGCCCCGTCGCCGACCCCGTCCGCGACGCCGAGCGTGGCCAGTCCCACCCCGGGCGCACCGGATGGTCGGATCAGCCGGGCCCAGCTCCTCGCCGCCCGCGTCGACCTGCCGAGCTGGCCGTCGTACGTCCCGAAGACCTGTACCACCGACAACGTCCGCCTGCGCGAGCCGCATCATGACTACCTGCCTCAGCTCCAAGGCGACCTCCGCTACGGGGACCTGGACGGCGACGGCGCCACCGAGACGGTCGCCCTGGTTGCCTGCCGGTACGGCGAGGCCCTGGCGAAGCAGGTGGTGGCCTTCGACCGGGATGAGCAGGAGCGAATCATCACCATGGGCCGGGTCATCGGTACCCGCGAGGGGATGGCTGACATCACCGACTTCACGGTCGAGGCGGACGGGCGGGTCCGGGTCCAGGTGGCGGACATCCAGCCCTGCTGCGACACACCGGAGTGGTGGGCGCAGAAGCAGTGGCGGGCGTACACCTGGGCCGACACGCGATTCGTCCAGACGGCCGGGCCGACGAAGTTCGCGAGCCTGCGGCTGACAGATCTCACCCTGACGGCGGGGGATCTCGTCCTCGGTTCGGCCGACGCAAGCGGCAGACGGACCGGCTCGGTAAGCGTCACCGTGGTCAACAAGGGCCCGGTGGACGTGCCTCGGCTCGGCTTCGGCAACCTCTTCACGATCGGGGAGCGCTCGGACGGCGACCTGTCGCAGTGCCGGATGGTGCCGGAGTCCGGGTCCGACGCCTGCCTGCTGGACGGCCTGCGGGCCGGGGGGAACCGGACGTACACCTTCCGGTTCCTGATCGACCCTGGGGACACCGGTCCGATGAGCCTGCGGGTCGTCCACTTCGACTCCCAGGACCGGTACTGGGGCGACGTGAGGCCGAAGGACAACACCGTCGACCTGCGCGCGGTGGGCTGAGCGCGCGCTGACTCACCAGCCCGCGGAGGGCCCGGGTCCGGCAGGGTTCCGGGCCCTCCGCGTGCGCCTGCGGGGTCAGGCTCCCGGTCATGGTCCGGGTCACATCCTCTGCTGCGGCGCCCAGGCCGCCGCCATGTCCACGCCTGAGGGGCGCAGCGGGCAGCCCTCGGCCCGCAACCTGGCTCGCGCCTCCCGCTCGTGCCCGGGCGGCAGCCGGCCGACCGAGTTGACCACCCGGTGCCAGGGCACCGCGCTCCCGTACCGGGCCATGATCGAGCCGACCAGCCGGGCCGAGGCCCGCCCGGAGCGCTCGGCGAGCGCGTCGGCGACCGCCCCGTACGACATCACCCGGCCCGGCGGGATCCGCTCGACCAGGTCGAGCACCGCCTCGACGTACTCGTCAGGTGTCACGAGCTGCCACGATATGGGAACGCACCAAGGTCCGGCGGACCGCAGCGCGCAGAATGGTCGGGTGCGTGAAGCAGTCACCTCGGCCCGCCGGATCGTCGTCAAGATCGGTTCCTCCTCGCTGACCACCGCGACGGGCGGCCTGGACGACGCCCGGGTCGACGCGCTGGTCGACACGCTGGGCGCGCTGGCCGCCGACGGACGCGAGGTGGTGCTGGTCTCCTCCGGCGCGATCGCCGCCGGCCTCGCCCCGCTCGGCCTGGCCCGGCGCCCGCGCGACCTGGCCACCCAGCAGGCCGCGGCCAGCGTCGGGCAGGGCCTGCTGATCGGCCGGTACGCGGCCAGCTTCGCCCGGCACGGTCTGACCGTCGGGCAGGTGCTGCTCACCGTCGACGACGTGACCCGACGGGTGCACTACCGCAACGCGTACCGGACCCTGCGCAAGCTGCTCGACCTGCGGGCGGTGCCGATCGTCAACGAGAACGACACGGTGGCCACCCAGGAGATCCGGTTCGGCGACAACGACCGGCTGGCCTCCCTGGTCGCCGCGCTGGTCGACGCCGACCTGCTGGTGCTGCTGTCGGACGTGGACGCGCTCTGGACCGGCAACCCGGCCCGCCCGGGCAGCACCCGGATCACCGAGGTCCACGGCGAGGGCGACCTGGCCGGCGTCGACGTCGGCGGCGCGGGCCGGGCCGGGGTGGGCACCGGGGGCATGGTGACCAAGGTCGAGGCCGCCCGGATCGCCACCGGCTTCGGCATCCCCGTGGTGCTGACCGCCGCGCCGCTGGCCGACGGGGCGCTGCGCGGCGAACCGGTCGGCACCTTCTTCCACCCGAGCGGCCGGCGCCCGGCCGCCCGGCTGTTCTGGCTGGCACACGCCACCGCCCCCCGGGGCCGGCTGCACCTCGACCCGGGTGCGGTACAGGCGGTGGTGGGGCGGCGCAAGTCACTGCTCCCGGCCGGGATCACCGCCGTAGACGGAGCGTTCACCGCCGGCGACCCGGTGGACCTGGTGGACACCGCGGGCGCGCCGGTCGCCCGGGGGCTGGTCAACTACGACGCGCTGGAGCTGCCCGGGCTGCTCGGCCGCTCCACCTCGGAACTCGCCGCGGCCCTGGGCCCGGCCTACGAACGAGAGGTCGTCCACCGCGACGACCTGGTGCTGCTGTAAGCAGGGGCCCCTTGTTAACGCCTCGCGTTAACAAGGAGGGCAAGGCCGTGCCGCACCAGACGCCGGTTGAACGCGTCCAGACCATCGACGGGCATCGGG